>CAZHHF010000070.1:0-9194 GCA_964531905.1 uncultured Bacteroides sp. | reverse complement strand
ATAATACCAAATTGGCTCATTCGAAGTGTTTTTAACACTCAATATGTCATAGGGGTCATCGTCATTAGGGCAAGTAGTGGCAGTAAAAGAGAAGAATAGGAATATGCATATCAGATACAATATCGATTTTTTCATAACCAAACTTTCACTAAAGTTATTTTCTTTGCGTAAACTCTTAAGATTATCGGGATTAGTAGCGCAAATATAATAAAATTAAATAAATCTAGAGCTCATTATAGCAATATTATAAGCCGTATGGATTTTTTTATAGATTTTTTCAGTTGAGCCGAAATAAAATCTTGGGTCTACGTTATTATTATTTGATTATAATCGTTTATCTTTGCATATTACGACAAAAACCGACCGTTTAATTACTGCACTCCTATGGAAGAATATAACAAGACACCCGAGGAAGAAGATAAAATGATTGAGGACGCGTTTCAGGATGTTCTCAACGGCTATCTCAACAGTAACCACCGTAAGAAGGTGGAAATCATTGAGCGTGCCTATAAATTCGCCCGAGAAGCCCACAAAGGGATCCGCAGGCGTTCGGGAGAGCCTTACATTCTCCACCCGATTGCAGTAGCAAAGATAGTGAGCCAGGAGATCGGCCTCGGTTCCACATCGATATGCGCGGCGCTGCTCCATGACGTAGTTGAGGACACTGACTACACCGTGGAGGATATCGAGATGCATTTCGGTAAGAAAATCGCGCAACTCGTGAGCGGTCTCACCAAAATTTCGGGCGGTATATTCGGGGCGAAAGCATCAGCGCAGGCTGAAAACTTCAGGAAACTCCTGCTCACGATGTCGGAGGATATACGCGTGGTGCTGATAAAGATGGCCGATCGACTGCACAACATGCGCACGCTCGGCTCAATGGCTCCGGCAAAGCAATATAAGATCGCCGGAGAAACGCTCTACATCTACGCTCCGCTCGCCCACCGCTTAGGTTTATTCTCCATAAAGACCGAACTCGAGGACCTCAGTTTCAAATATGAACATCCCGAGGCGTATGCCGAGATAAGCCGTAAGATCGCCGAAACCGAGAAGCGGCGCAACGCCATCTATAATGATTTCTCGGCGCCGATAGTTGAACGGCTGCAACAGCTTGGCCTGAAATTCGAAGCGAAAGCCCGGATGAAGAGCGTCTACTCGATATGGAATAAAATGGAGACGAAGCATGTTCCCTTTGAAGAGGTCTACGACCTGTACGCGATGCGTATAATATTCGACTGCGACGACATCTCCAAAGAGAAACAGATATGCTGGAATATCTACAGCGCCATCACCGATCTCTACCGCATCCATCCCGAAAGAACGCGCGACTGGCTCAGCACTCCGAAAGCCAACGGTTATCAGGCGCTTCATCTCACCGTTATGGGTAACGACGGAAACTGGGTCGAGATTCAGATCAGAAGCCGACGGATGGATGAAATCGCCGAAAAAGGGCTTGCGGCGCATTGGAAATATAAAATCGGTGAAGGTGAGGAAGAAACCGAGCTCCACGCATGGCTCCAGACTATCAAGGAGATCCTCGATCATCCCGATCCGAACGCCATTGACTTCCTCGACACTGTAAAATTAAATCTTTTCGCTACAGAGATCGTTGTTTTCACCCCCAAAGGCGAACTTCTGACTCTCCCGGCCGGTGCAACAGTTCTCGACGTGGCTTTCGAACTACACTCACAGCTCGGATGCAAATGTATTGCCGGAAAAGTCAATCATAAACTCGTGCCTCTCAGTCATAAACTAAACAGCGGTGACCAGGTTGAGGTGCTTACCTCGCAGTCACAGACACCGAAAGCCGAATGGATGCAGTTTCTCGTGACGGCGCGCGCCAAAACCGGCCTGAGACAAGCTCTGCGCCAGATGCAGAAACCGGTGATAGCCCGTGGTAAAGAGATCTATGCCAAATTCCTTAAGGACAACAATCTCACCGAGACCAACGAGAGTTTCACAAAGCTTTTAGGAATATTCCATGTCACCAACCGCGACGAATTTTTCCTGTTGCTCGGTAACGGTGACGCGCAGCTCGGCGACTTCGTTGCCCGCATGCTGAGAAAGCAAAATCAATCTCTGATTTCACGCCTTCTCAAAGTAAGCCGCATAAAATCAAGCAAAAAAGAAGATACAGTTGAAAACGCCGAACTGCGGCCGGCTATAAATAAGAAAGAGACTTATATTCTCCACAGCGATGAGAAGGGATCCAACTTCAAGCTCGCCGAGTGCTGTTCACCGATTCCGGGTGACGCAGTCCTCGGATTCGTAGATGACAACAATGAGGTTGAGATTCACTCAATCGACTGCCCGCGTGCGCTCGCGCTGAAATCGAGCTTCGGCACCCGTATCGTATCAGCGCAATGGGACGTGCAGTCGGGTCGTTTCATCGCCCATATCCATATAGAAGGGATCGACCGCTTCGGAATCCTTCAGGAACTGACCTCAATGATCTCATCGCATCTGGCCATCGACATCCGCAGGCTCGATATCGAGGCTGAACAGGAAGTTTTCCACTGTGACCTGTGGGTTCGCGTGGAGGACAGCGAGGTGGTGACCGACCTTTGTAACAGAGTAAAGAAAATCAACGGCGTTACCAAAGCCGCACGCATCCAGTAACAACCGATCATGCTGAATAGAAACAGAATCATACGGATCTCACTGTTCGCCGCAGCGGTAATAATAGCACTTCTGCTCCTACCCAATACCAGCGACAGTAAATTCACCTTCGAGGTGAATCGGCCGTGGGGACATTCCCTGCTCACGGCTCCTTTTGACATACCGGTCTACCGCGATTCCACAACCATAAGGCAGATGCGCGATTCAATCGATCAAACGTTCATGCCTGTGCTGAAACGCGACAACACGGACTCGAAAGCGCTTCTTAGAAGTATGCTCGCCATAGAGGGTATCAGCCCCGAACTCAGGAACAAGCTCAGGAACAGCGTTGAGAAGCTCTATAATGACGGTATCGTACCTACTGAGACCTACAACGATATCAAACGTCGCAAACTTGCCGACGTGAGACTCCTCAACAACAACTCGATCGACCGCATCTCAACGGCAAATCTGCGTTCGCCACGAGTAGCCTACGCAATGCTCGACAGCATGTTCAACCAGGCTGCCGCGCGTAAGGCGATGACTGAAATGCAGCTGGCCAATATGCTCACCCCAAACATGACAATCGACACGGTGGTATCATCGCAGCTTTATAACGAGCGTCTGCAGCAGATCGAGGCCGCTATCGGAGTCATACAGCAGGGTGAACGCATAATAGACCGTGGCGACCGCGTGACGCCACAGCTCTACGCGATCCTGTCGACTTATACACAGATGCTCGACAGCCGCGACTACACCGACACCCGTGGCGGATTCAGCATCTTCATCGGCCAGGCACTGTTTGTGATAATGCTTTTCGGAACACTTTATATCTTCCTCAAACAGTTCCGTCCCAACCTTTTCAACGATGTCAACAGTCTTGCGGCAATAATGATGGCGATTATGGGCCTCTATATAATCGCCAATATCGTAAGTCCATATATCTCATCGGGAATATATCTCATCCCGTTCGCGATCCTACCGATCATG
Organism: uncultured Bacteroides sp.; assembly: GCA_964531905.1. GTDB lineage: Bacteria > Bacteroidota > Bacteroidia > Bacteroidales > Muribaculaceae > CAJUPY01. The sequence goes on along the minus strand of CAZHHF010000070.1, from coordinate 5,606 downwards.
CTGATGGTATTCTTCGATTCGCGTACGGCCCAGTTCGGACTCATTATCGAAGTGATCCTGTGTTCGCCGCTGGCCACATCGCCGTTCGAGTTCATCTATCTTCAGATCATCGCCGGAATGGCTTCCATATTCACACTCGGAGAACTTACGCGCCGCTCTCAGCTGCTACGCACGGCACTGATCGTGTTCATCGTCTACTCGGTCACCTACATAGCCGTTGAGCTGATGCAATCGGGTGCGATCACCGGCTCGGCATGGCGCCTGATAGGTTACTTTGCCATCAATGCCGTGCTGATCTCATTTGCCTACGTGCTGATATTCGTCTTCGAGAAACTGTTCGGTCTCACCTCGATGGTTACACTCGTCGAACTGTCGGATATCAATAATCCGGTTCTCCGACTCCTCTCCGAAGAGTGTCCAGGCACCTTCCAGCACTCTATGTCGGTGAGCAACCTTGCAAGTGATGCTGCCCGAAAAATCAACGCCAACGCCCTGATAGTGCGTGCAGGCGCACTATATCACGACATAGGCAAAACCGCAAATCCCGCATTCTTCACCGAGAATCAGCACGGGGTCAATCCCCATGACTCACTCGACCCTGTAAAAAGTGCCGGAATAATTATCGGACATATTCAACAAGGTTTAAAAATCGCTGAGAAAGAGAAGTTCCCGCAGGTGCTTCGCGACATGATTTCGCAGCATCACGGCAAAGGAGTGGCAAAATATTTCTACACAACCTACTGCCGCAACCATCCCGACGAGAATGTGGATCCGGCACCGTTTACCTATCCGGGACCTAATCCTCAGTCACGCGAAGCATCACTGCTGATGATGGCCGACTCGGTAGAAGCGGCATCGCGCTCCCTCAAGGAGTATTCGATGGAAAGTATCTCGGAACTTGTCAACCGAATAATCGATTCCCAGATCAATGATGGACTTCATGCCGAATCATCCCTGTCGTTCAACGATATAAAAATGATAAAGGAAGCGTTCATCCAGCGTCTGCGCACGATCTATCACGTGCGTATCGCCTACCCCAAATAACCATCGATGATGAGAAAAACAATTACCACCCTGCTGATTGCCATACTCGCTGCAGCAACAATGCGGGCCGAAAGCAACACAGCCGTCAGAGTCAATCAGATAGGTTACCTTACAGGCGATATTAAAACCGCCGTAGTGATGGTAGACCAACCCGACGTTCCTGCCGCTGGCATGCTCCCCGATGCCGAAGTCATCAACACGTTAACCGGAAAGCGGCATAAAGCAACCGTTACCCCGACAAAAAACTGGGAACCGATGGCGGCATGCTATAGGATAGATTTCAGCACATTGACCGAACCGGGGCGCTACACAGTTGAAGTCTTAGGGAAGCGGTCACCCGAATTTTCGATAGGCGACGACATATATGCCGGAGCAAACGAAATACCGCTCTACTACATGCGTCAGCAACGATGTGGCTACAATCCGTCGCTCAAAACGAATTGTCATCCCCACGACGGCCTGCTCGTTCTCAGCGGAGAGAACGACGGAAAACATATCGACGTCACCGGCGGATGGCACGATACATCGGACTATCTCCAGTATCTTACCACCTCGGCCAACGCTTTGTTCCAGATGCTGTTCGCCTACCAACAGAATCCCGGAGTATGGGCCGACAGTTTCGATTCAGCAGGCAACGAGGGGGCTAACGGCATCCCCGACATTCTCGACGAGGCCCGCTGGGGACTTGAATGGATGGTAAAGATGAATCCGGCCGATACACTTTTCCTGAATCAGATAGCCGACGACCGCGACCACCGCTTCTATGGTCTGCCGGCCGATGACACTGCCGACTACGGATGGGGAGCAGGGGGCGCGAGACCTGTCTATCCATGCTCGGGAAAACCCTACGGACTCAAGGGGAACCTCAACGACAGCAAAGGACTCGCATCGAGTGTGGGAAAATTCAGTTCATCGTTCTCGCTCGGTGCGGAAATCTTCAACAGCATCGATCCTGACTTCGCAGCCGATCTTTCGCGCCGCGCCGAAAACGCCTACAACGTAGCAAAAGCGAATCCCGGAGCGTGTCAGACGGCCCCATGCGTATCGCCATATTATTATGAAGAGGACAACTGGACCGACGATATGGAACTCGCCGCTGTGCGGCTCTATCAGTCGACTGGAGACCCGAAATACCGGCGCGCCGCTATCGACTTCGGCCGAATGGAGCCTGTGACGCCGTGGATGGGAGCCGACTCGGCCCACCATTACCAATGGTACCCGTTCGTGAACCTCGGCCATGCCATGCTTGCTGCCGACAGCGAGAAGAGAGTGAGCGATGAGTTCATACGCAATATCCGCTCGGGTCTGGCCAGAGTAGCCGACCGTGCCGATAATGCATTTTTATGCGGGATTCCTTTCATCTGGTGCAGCAATAATCTCACTGTCGCACTCGTAACGCAAGGTATGCTTTACAGGGAACTTACGGGCGACACCACCTACCTGCCGCTCGAAACCGCAGCCCGCGACTGGCTGTTCGGCCTTAATCCGTGGGGTAAAGCCATGATCGTAGGATTACCTGACGACGGCGACACTCCGCGTGATCCGCACTCGGCCCTCTCCCACAAATACGGCATAGCGGTCACGGGAGGACTTGTCGACGGACCGGTTTATGCCAATATCTTCAACTCACTGCGCGGTGTGCATCTTGAACGTGAAGATATCTATGCCCCTTATCAGAACAGCGTTGTTGTCTACCACGACGACAACGCCGACTATTCATCAAACGAACCAACAATGGACGGCACTGCCTCCACAACATATTTTCTCGGAAAACTCGCTTCAGAAGCGACTAAAAACAAACGGCCATGAATAACTCCCCGACACAATCATCCAACTTCGTCATAACTATCGGACGCCAGTTCGGCAGCGGTGGGCGCGAACTCGGTCACCATATCGCCGATGCCTTCGGAATACAGTATTACGACAAGGAACTCCTTGTTGAAGCGGCAAAACATGCCGGAATGAGTACAGAGTTCTTTGAGAACAGCGATGAACGCGTTCCGTCGTTCCTAAGCGGGGTGTTCTCGTTCAACATGGGGGTGAATCCGAATATATGGTACAACGGATCAAACTCAATATCGGATGATTCGATCTATACCACCCAGAGCGAAGTTATCCGCCGTATAGCCGACGGTCCTGCTCCGGCAGTAATGGTGGGCAGAAGCGCCGACTACATCCTGCGCAATCATCCGCGCGCGCTTCATCTGTTTGTTCACGCACCTGAAGAAGAGTGTATCAAGCGAATAATGCGCCGTGGTGACTGCAAAAACGAAAGCGAGGCGCGCGCGCGTCTGAGAAAAATCAATAAACTCCGCTCTAACTTCTATAATTTCTATACCGATAAACGATGGGGCGACTCAACAAGCTATGACCTTACGTTTGACTCGTCGAAAATAAGTATGCCCGACGCCGTAGGCATCATCGCCGAATATATCCGCCGCCGTTTCGGTATCGACCCTTACAAGAGGGTATGACCTGAATTTTTTTGGTCATGAACCGATAATCGTCGGGTGAGTCCACCGGAAGTTCCGATGCGACATACAGCCCGATCGCACGCGTCATAAGAATATCATCGTGGTTCCCTTCGGCTGCTTCGAAAACTGTTCCGTTCTGACGATAAACGATCAATTCGTCACATGCCATATCGTCGCGCTCAATATAGGCGTCATCGCGTATTATCGCTATCAGCCTGTTGATAACCATAGTCTTTGTAGCGCGATTGGTGTGGAATCCTACGGCAGTACCGTTCCCATTTTCGGAACTGCGGATGTAAAGATTCGGATAGGCGTTGCGAATCTCGGCAAGCACCGAAAGCGACGGATCGCCTCCCACATTCTCGGTTTCAAGAGTATTACTCTCGATAACAAGCATAGCCGTTCTGTACCATCGGGCGATGGCAGCAGCCTTCCATGCTATGATATCATGGTCGAGATGTCCGCGCCACTGAGCGACCACCTCAATTTTTCCGCCGCTTAAAACAGGTCCACGGTCGAAAACCGATATAACCGACCAGTCGCTCGAAGGGGATCGGCCGCCAATATCGACGGCCACTACATAACGGTCGGATATACTGATCGGTTCCACCGACGGCGTTCTCCACACTTTCAAAGAACCTGTGGGATCCTCGATGAACCGGAGATTGTGCATCGCCCCTGTACCGGTAGGCCTATCGCCAGTCAGCTCACCGACAGCCATCGGGACTCGACACAGTTTCCTGAGCCGTTCAATCTGCACCGGATCAAAAACCGCATTCCCGGTCGAAGTAAAGGCTTCAACCGATGTAGTGGGATATTCGGCATGCATCATGGCTGGTGATGGATATTCGCGTGCTTTCGCGCGATACCACGCAATCTGTTCAAGGGTGAGACCTTTATCCCACAGAAATTTCTCATAGTCGTTCATCGAACTGAAAAATTTATGCGGATCACCGGGATCGGCACGGTATATATCGATTTCATACCACGGCACGAACACGGCTTCTTTATCGCTTTGGTTGCGTTCCGACCTCAACCATTCACGGTGAAAATAGTTGCCGACGCCGTTAGCCGTACTTTCAAGCACGATCAGCGTATCGGGTGCCGAATTGATAGCACCGCAGATAGCTCTGATAAATCCTTCGGGAGTCGACGACGGCGAATCGCTCCAGAAAGCGACTTCCGAAAGATGGGCCATCGCATAGTCGGCACCACGAACCGCTTCCTGGTTCTCACTGCTCCCGAGAGTTATGTTACACCCGCGTCCGGCGATGGTGCGTATGTTGCGCGACCCTTCGAAAGGACGCAACTCACGACCGGTATTATTTTCACTCTCCCAGTAATTATCGGGATAATTGTCGATAAGCTTGGTATAGATTCCGCGGATAGTGGCGGCCGTGTCTTTCACATGAGCGCATATCAGCGAATGAAAGTTGGTGAACAGAACTGTCTGGAACCAAGCCATATACATCTGAACAAGCGTAGAAACACAATACTTTTACTCATATATTTATAACATCCTAATTCACAAACTAATAGCTTAATAATTTTCTTATTAATTCTTTATATACTATTTGAGATGTCTATTTCTTATGTCGATGTAATGATTTTTCGCTAATTTTGTCTTAGTAAAGAAATATATAATGCCAATAAATAAATTCCATACAGAGATCTACAACAAAGAGGAGGAAAACCTGCTTGAATATGTAACGACAATAGCAGATCTGATAGCACCTGATATAGCATTTGACGCGGTGGGACAACCTTGTAATTGTGATTCTCAGGCACCACTTCTATTTAAACAAAGATATAACGCTGGTTCTCTTAATGTCCGGTTTACTTATTCTGATTATACAAGATCTGATCGTAATAATAATGATACGGTTATTAACATTATCAATGCTTTGGAGATAGATGCTGATAAATTCTGGTATCTACTATTATTTATATCCGATTATGTAAGTGGTAGCACTCTGAATACACTTCAACGTAATGCTACTCCTAAACAAGAAATAGAACAGCTAATAGACTTCATAAATCAGAATGAAGAATCCGTGAACCGATTTGACGGTGTTATACCCAAACAAG
>CAZHHF010000069.1:0-9211 GCA_964531905.1 uncultured Bacteroides sp. | reverse complement strand
TTAATAGGCTGAAACTGAGGTTCAACGAAAAAGTGTTACTGTAAAATGGGGATGGGCGGTCGGAATTAACGCGGGTTTTAACTAAAAAAGCCTTGTTTATAAGGCTTTTATGAGATGTGATTAACAAAAGTTAAAGTTATTATCAGGCGCGTTTTACCGATTGGAATGATGTTGATTGTAGCAGTCTACATGGGGTCGACATCGTAGTATATGATGGTATTACGGACATCCCTGTCGTTTTCAGAAAGCCGGTTACGCAGATCACGAAGCAGGTTTTTAACTTTTACCATCGATGCATTTATTTCAATTTTAAGCATGATCTTACGGATATAGAAAGACTGAATACGTCCAACCGCAGGTTCTTCGGGCCCAAGAACGCGGTGACCGAGCATATTGCGCAGGTGGCCTGCATATAGGTTGGAAACTGCCGTAACAACACGCGGGTCACGGTGCTTGAGATAAATGTTGATTATTCTTGAGAAAGGAGGGTAGGTCCAGTGCTGCCGTTCCTCAAGTTCATGCCTGTAGAATCCGTCGTAATCGTTAGCTGCGACAAACTCAATTACCGGATGAGTGGGTTGCGTTGTCTGGATGATGACAGTGCCTTCTGCACCACCTCGACGTCCGGCTCTTCCTGCAACCTGCTGCAGCATGTTGAATGCTCTTTCAGCCGACCGGAAGTCGGGCAGATTGATCAGGTTGTCGGCGTTAAGGATCCCTACTACACTTACTTTATCAAAATCGAGTCCTTTAGTGACCATTTGAGTCCCTACTAAGATATCGGCCTTATGGGATGAGAAATCGGAGATTATTTTTTGATAGGAGTCTTTGTTGCGGGTGGTGTCAAGGTCCATTCTCATTACTTTCTTTCCCTCGAAGCAAGCGGTTACACTATCTTCGATACGTTCGGTACCGTATCCGTAGATCTCAACTTTAGGCTCATTGCACTGAGGGCAGACGGTGGGGAGTGTGCGTGTCGCACCGCAGTAGTGGCAAACGAGTTGACGTGTAGCTTTATGGTAGGTCATCGAAACGTCGCAAAACTCGCATTTAGGGGTCCATGCACATGCAGTGCATCGGGCTATCGGTGCAAATCCGCGTCGGTTCTGGAAGAAAATAGCCTGGTTGCCTGCGGCAAGCGCGCGGTTGGCTTTCGAAATTGTTTCAGTAGCGAACGGCGAACGATATTCTCCCCGGTTTCTGGCCTTGATAAGATCGATGACTTCGATGCGTGGTGGTATGGCTCCGCCGAAACGTGTGGTCAGACTGACGAGTCCGAATTTGCCGGTCTGCGCTTTATACATAGTTTCAATCGATGGTGTCGCACTTCCGAGCAGTGTTTTGGCTCCATGCATTGCGGCCAGTACGATAGCAGTGTCGCGCGCGTTATACCGCGGTGCCGGATCGGTTTGCTTGTAGCTTGATTCGTGTTCTTCGTCAACGATTACGAGCCGTAGATCGCCGAATGGGAGGAACAGTGCTGACCGGGCGCCGATTATAACACACGGTTCCGATGAGTCAAGGAGTTTTTTCCATACATCGACACGTTCGCTGTCGGAGAATTTCGAATGATAGATGAGAACTTTCTCTCCGAATACATCCTGTAACCGCCGGGTCAGCTGTGTGGTCAGTGCAATTTCCGGGACAAGAAAAAATGAGCGACCACCCTGACGCAATACATAGTCGATGAGATGTATATAAATTTCTGTTTTGCCGCTCGATGTTACTCCGTGCAGGAGAGTTACATCGTGATTAAACCATGAACGGTGTATTTCATCGAGTGCGGTGGCCTGCTGTTCGCTGAGACGCGGAAGCGTGCCTGACGGAGTTCCGTTGAACTGAAACCGATTTATTTCATGTGTTGAAATCGCTATGATGCCTTTTTTCTCAAGTGTCTTGAATATGTTCAAGGTTTCGCCAGTACGTTCCCTTAGCTGATCCAATGTCACGCTCCGATGGTTTGCTGCAGGGCGATTTATTCCCGAGAGTTCAATAAGCGCGAGCATCACTGATTCCCATCGGGGATTGCCTTTCACGGTAGCGAAAGCTTGTTCGATAGTAGTAGCGAGTTCAACAAATTTTACTTTCCTTGAATGATAACGTTCAACGAGTTTCTCGGTAACCATTATAGTGCCGTTATCGATCATACGGCTTATGACCGGAGTGAGATTTTTTCGTTGAAGTGTTTTTTCGAGGGTGGTGAGATTCATTGACTTCTCATGGTCGAGTTGCTGCAGGATGGCAACTTCGAGGTCGGTGAGCCGCGAGATTGAATCGCTGTCGAAATCGGGATTAACCGAAACCGATGTCTCGCTCTCGATTTTAAGCGCACTCGGGACGGCGGCACGGTAAACGTCGCCGATATCGCAGAGATAGTAATCGGCGATCCATTGCCAAAGTTTTAACTGAGGATGCCTTATGACGGGCCGGGGATCGAGCAGCATAGTGATCTCTTTGAGTTCTATTCCCTCGGGCGGTTTTACCGGGAAGCCGACGATTATTGCCGTGTAGAATTTTTTAGATCCGAACTGGACTATAACACGCGATCCGATGACCGGTGTTCCTTCCATATCATCGGGGATAATATAGGTGAAGGTAGCGTTCAGACCTAACGGTAATATAACTTCGGCATATCGGTTCATAAAACAAAATTAACTATAAAAAGCTGTTGCCGCAAAATAACGGGCAAAAAAATCGTAGCGGACAGCTAAGGGTTACGATCAGGCAATTTTGTTTATACCGAATTAAAATAGTAACTTTGCCGCATAAGTAATAAATTTTAATAAATAATTATCCAACCATGAAGTACAAATTCATTGCAATGGCAGCAATATCATGTTTAGGCCTTGCTGCGGCCACAACTTCATGCTCGCAAAAGGAGGAACATCAGAATCCTTTTTTGAGCGATTATGATACACCGTACGAAATTCCACCGTTTGAATCGATCTCTATTGACGATTACATGCCCGCGCTTCGTGCCGGTATCGAGCAGCATAATGCCGAGATAGATTCGATCGTTAACAATCCCGATACTCCTACTTTCGAGAATACGATTCTGGCACTTGAAAAATCGGGCAGCATATTAAATAAGGTGTCGCTCGTGTTCTTCGCTCTGACCGAAAGTGATTCAAGCGATGAACTTGTTAAGGTTGCCGGTGAATTCGAGCCGTTGCTCGGACAGCATAATGATGAGGTTTCGATGAATCCGAAATTGTTTGAGAGAGTGAAATATCTCTATGATAATCTCGATTCGTTAAATCTTGATACTCCGCGCCGCCGCGCGGTTGAGAGCCGTTATAAATCGTTTACCCGCAACGGCGCTCTGCTGAACGATGCCGACAAAGAGACTCTTAAAGCTCTTAATACTGAACTTACAGGTCTTTATCAGGAGTTCAACAAGAATTTGCTCAACGCGACCAATGAGTTTAAGATTGTGGTTGAGGATGAAGCAGAACTTTCAGGACTTCCCCAGAGCAACATAGATGTAGCTGCCGAGGAGGCACGTAATGCCGGAATGGATGGAAAATGGATCTTCACTCTCCATGCTCCGAGCCGTCTGCCGGTTCTTCAGTATGCCGACAATCGCGATCTGCGCAAGAAGATGTATGAAGGATATACATCGCTCGCATCTTCGGGTAAGTACGACAACGGTCCTGTGATCAATAAAATTCTCAAAGCGCGCGCAAAGAAAGCCGAGTTGCTCGGTTTCAAAAACTTCGGTGCTTATATGACTGATAACGTGATGGCAGGAAGTGTTGAAAATGCCGAGGATCTGCTGATGAAGATATGGAAACCGGCGATAGCTAAAGTAGGCGAAGAAGTAGCTGAAATGCAGGCTGTGGTCGATGCAGAGAACGGTGGTTTCCAGATTGCTCCTTACGATTACTATTATTATGCCGAGAAGGTTAGAAAACAGAAATATGACCTTGATGAAAGTGTGGTACGTGAATATTTTGCAGTTGACTCGGTGCGCAAAGGTATCTTCACAATGGCCAACAAGCTATACGGTGTGAATTTCACCGAGATGCCCGATGCTCCCAAGTATAATCCGGAGGTAAACGTGTATGATGTTACTGATGAGAACGGTAATCACGTAGCCGTGTTCATGACCGACTATTTCCCTCGTGCCTCTAAGCGTCAGGGTGCGTGGATGAGTGAAATGAAAGGTTCATTCATCGATGAAGACGGAACAGTTGGCCGTCCTATTATATATAATGTAGGAAACTTCTCGCGTCCGGTGGGTGATACTCCGGCTCTTCTTACCCTTGATGAGGTTGAGACCATGTTCCATGAATTCGGACACGGATTGCACGGAATGTTGAGCCGCGCGGCTCTCCGCAGCCAGTCGGGAACAAATGTTGACCGCGACTTCGTGGAACTTCCTTCGCAGATCACCGAACACTGGGCAATGGAACCGGAATTGCTTAAAGTTTATGCACGTCATTATAAGACAGGTGAGGTTCTTCCCGATGAGCTTATTGCAAAACTTGAAGCAGCGTCTACTCATAACCAGGGCTTTACTACAACAGAACTCGTAGGTGCAGCGTTGCTCGACCTTCAGTATGGAAAACTCGATGGAAAAGATTCGATCGATGTTATGGAATTCGAGGCTAAAGTAGCCAAAGATCTCAATATGCCTTCTCAGGTTCAGTATCGTTATCGCAGTCCGTATTTCAAACATGCTTTCGGTAGCAATGAGTATGCTTCAGGCTATTATACTTATCTGTGGGCTGAAGTGCTTGATACTGATGGCTTTGAACTGTTCAAGGAAAAGGGCGTGTTTGATCCGGAGACTGCAAAATCGTTCAAGACCAATATTCTTGAAGCGGGTGGCAGCGAAGATCCGATGGTTCTGTACGAACGTTTCCGCGGTCATAAACCGACTCCCGATGCGTTGCTTCGCAACCGCGGATTGATAAAGTAACGGTAGAGTAAAAAACGTTTCTGACTCTCGTTCATGCGTGATATGTGGCGCTTGAACGGGAGTTTTTTATTAAGGCAGACAATAATGGGGGAGAAAAGCCGTTCTTAATTATAATGGAACTCAAGCGTTATATATCATTCATTATTATAGTTGCAGCCTGTGTGATTCCATTTTTTCAAGCAGGTGGGCAGACACTAAACGATAAACTGTTGAATCGTCCGTATACCGACATGCGAAAATGGCATCTCGGATTCGGAGTGGGGATTCATGCGCAGGATATTCAGTTTACTCATAACGGATACGTTACTGATAACGGTGAAACCTGGTTTATGGATCAGCCTGATTTTTCTCCGGGTTTCAATGTCAACGGTTTGTTCGATCTTAGACTTAACAATTATTTCAATCTGAGAGTATCTCCCGGAATGTATTTCGGAAACCGTGTTGTAAAGATGGTTAATACGTCGGGTGACAATCATGAGCAGCAGAATATAAAGACGGCTTACGTGGTGTTGCCGTTTGATGTAAAGTATTCAGCTCTGCGTTACAGGAATGCCCGTCCATATTTGGTTGGCGGTCTTATGCCGGCATTTGACGTTACGAAGAAGCGTAACGATATACTGAAGCTTAAACCTACCGATTTCTTTTTTACGATAGGTTTCGGGTGTGATTTCTATCTTCCTTATTTCAAGCTTATTCCAGAACTTAAGTTCTGTTTCGGGCTTACTGATGTTATAGACAGGAATCGTCCCGATCTGGCGGATAATCCTGAGATGCTGAAATTTACAAATTCACTTAAGAAAGCAACATCGTCGATGGTGGTTCTTACTTTTTATTTTGAATAGCGGATGGAACGTTTTCTCAGATTTATCGGCGGATCGGTAATTGGCGTTATCATGATGTTAGTGTTTCCGTTAAGGGCGCACGGTCAGGTCGACGCGCAGTTTACTCATTATTATTCGGTTCCGACTTATTTTAATGCAGCCGCTACAGGTAGAACCGATTTCGTAAATATAAACGGTGGAACCAGGTTGCAGTGGATGGGTATCAAAAATGCTCCAAAAACTTTTGTCATAACAGCCGATATGCCGTTCAAGGTGATGAATAAACGTATTGGTGCGGGCTTAGTGATGCAGCAGGAGAGTCTTGGTTTGTTCAGCAATGTGTCGCTCGCCGCTCAGGGATCATATAAGTTCAAATTGTTGAAAGGGCTGATGTCGGTGGGCTTTCAGGTAGGGTTTATAAATCAGACTTTCCGTGGCTCAAAAGTCGTTCTGCCGAGTGATGATGATTATCATGAGGGGAATGACGACGGAATTCCGATGTCGGATCTGACAGGTACATCCATCGATCTGGGTATAGGTGCCTATTACACTCATAAGATGTTCTGGGCCGGAGTATCGCTTCAACATGCCAATAGTCCTACGGTGACTTTCAATGCCGAGTCGGGTGAGGGCAGTAATGAGCGTAATTATGAGTTTACCGCCGGCAGAATCTTATATTTTATGGCCGGAAGCAATATTCAGATTAAAAATACGTTATTTGAAGTGATACCATCCATGATGGTTAAAACTGATTTCAGTTTCACTACGGCTGAATTAACCGGAAGAGTCCGGTATAACAAGTTCCTTTCAATCGGTGCGGCCTATCGTTATAACGATGCCGTGTCTCTGATTCTGGGAGCGGAATTTAAGAATTTTTATGTTGGATATTCCTATGATTATCCAACGAGTGCAATCGCTAAAGCGAGTTCTGGGAGCCATGAATTGTTTGCCGGTTATTCGCTGAAGCTGGATCTCTCTGATAAAAATAAACATAAACACAAGAGTATACGAATAATGTAAATATGAAAAATCGTTCATTATATCTTTTGCCGGTATCTGTCGCAATGCTTGCGGCAGTATCTTCATGTGCCTCAGGCAGCTATACTTCTACGGGCGGTGAAGTTACAGGCGTTGGATCCACATCGTGGACCGAACCGACTCCTTATGGAATGGTTCTGGTTTCGCGCGGTTCCATGCAGACGGGACCTCAGAAACCCGACAGTGTCTGGAATCTTGCGGCCGATCCTCGGGGAATGTCTGTGGACGGTTTTTGGATGGATGAGACCGAGATAACAAACTCGAAGTATAAACAGTTTGTGTTCTGGGTGCGTGATTCCATTATCCGTGAACGCCTTGCCGATCCTTCTTACGGCGGTAATGAGGAGTATAAAATAGAAGAAGACCGTGAGGGAAATCCGATTACTCCTCACTTGAACTGGAACAAGCCAATTCCGTGGAGAAATCCTAATGAGGATGAGGCCCGTGCGATAGAGAGTGTTTATCGTACAAATCCTATAACGGGTGTTCGCGAACTTGATCCCGAGCAGCTTAATTACCGTTATGAGATCTATAATCATACGGAGGCTGCCAAGCGTAAAAATCGTCTGGATCCGCGGCGTAGGGAGTATAATACGGATCGTCCGGTTCCGACTTCGGTTCCTATTATCTCTAAGGATACTGCGTTTATCAATGACGACGGCGAGATCGTTCGTCAGACAATTACGCGTGGCCTGACAGGTGATTATGATTTCCTTAACACGTATATAGTTAATGTATATCCCGATACGACAGCCTGGATCAATGATTTCGATAATGCTTATAACGAGCCTTATGTGAGAATGTATTTCTCGAACGGCGGATATAATGATTATCCGGTTGTTGGTGTAAGCTGGGAGCAGGCAAATGCATTTGCCAACTGGCGTACTGATTTCCTCCGTCGTTCACTCGGTCGTGAGGGTGTGTATATTGAACCTTATCGTCTTCCGACCGAAGCCGAATGGGAGTATGCTGCCCGCGCAGGCAAGAACGACAATATGTATCCGTGGGAAGGTGACCTGACGATGAGTGATGACCGTGGATGTTTCTATGCGAATTTCAAGCCTAATGAGGGTAATTATGCAAAGGATGGCCATATAATCACGTCGCGTGTGGGTACATATGCACCGAATGATTTCGGGTTATATGACATGGCTGGAAATGTGAGCGAGTGGACTTCTACGGCATACTCGGAAAATCTGAATCAGCTAACCAGTGATCTTAATCCGGAATATCGTTATGATGCAGCTTTGGAGGATCCTTACAAGATGAAGCGCAAGATTGTGCGCGGCGGTTCATGGAAGGATGTGGCCCACAATATCCGAAGCGATATCCGTATGTGGGAATATCAGAACGAGCAGAGAAGCTATATAGGATTCCGCTGTGTGAGAACGCAGATCGGATTCGCTAAAGGTCAGAAACTTAATAATAAGTAAATAATATTTCTAATGGGAAATTTGAAAGGATACCGGAACAGTCTGTCGCAATTCATATCGAGTGACAAAGGACAGCGTTTCTTTAACTTTGCCTATAGTATAGGTGCGGCAATCGTGATCTGGGGTGCGTTGTTTAAGATTCTTCACCTTCCCGGTGGCAATATTCTTCTATCGATCGGTATGGGAACCGAGGTCCTTATGTTCATTCTGACTGCGTTTGACCGTCCGCCCCGTTCCTATAACTGGGAGAATGTTTTTCCTGCTCTGGATAGTAATGACGAAGCCGACCGTCCAAATTTCGGAGGAAACGGTGGAGTAGGCGGAGTAGTGGTAGTAGGCGGTGATGGCGCAAAATCGGTTAATGTGACCGGATCGGAAGCGCGTAAAGCTGTGGGTATTCCTCAGAATATCGATCTTTCTCCTGAAGATACACGTTCACTTTCGGAGAGTATCGCTAAGATGTCGGCAGCGAGCGATCAACTTTCAAAGATGGCAGAACTTACGTCGGCAACCCAAGCTTATCTTGATAAGATGGCTTCCATCGCTGATGAAATGGAACATCTTCGCTCGACTACATCGGCTCTCAACACTGTGAGCGATACGCTTCTGTCGTCATATAAGGCAATTACCGAAAATTCGGAGACTATTACCCGCGCCGCTTCGGGATATGCCGAGCAGATGCAGGATCTGTCGCGTAATATAGGTGGTCTGAATACGATATATGAGATTCAGCTGAAGAGCGTGTCGTCGCAGATTGATTCGATCGACCGTGTGAACCGCGGAATAAAGGATATCCGTGACATGTATGAAAAGAGTGCGGCGCAGAGTATCCGATATTGCGAGGAGACTGAGAAGATGGCCCGCTACATGCAGCAGCTTAACTCGGTTTATGAGAAAATGATTACCGCTATGACTGTTAACATGTATCGTCCGGTGATGCCTGATTCTGCACCTGCCGCTACTGATTCAAAAACAGAATAAAATAAAAGTCCGAT
>CAZHHF010000068.1:1390-9314 GCA_964531905.1 uncultured Bacteroides sp. | reverse complement strand
TTTCAATTTGTTCAAGGATCATCTTTTATCGCAGGGCATAACTGATTCACATATAATCCAAGTAGATTTGGAAGATAGACGAAATAAGGAGTTACGTGATCCTGATATGTTGCTTGCTTACATTGATTCACAAATTAAGGATAAAGAGATGTATTATATCCTATTGGATGAGGTGCAACATGTCCCGGAATTCGAGGATGTACTGAACAGTTATCTGAAAATAGATAATGCAGATGTTTATGTGACTGGCAGTAACTCCAAGTTTTTATCTACAGATATAATCACAGAGTTTCGCGGTCGTGGTACCCAGATACATGTTTATCCCCTTTCATTTGCAGAATTTATGACAGTAGATAGCCGTCATCCTCTTGATGCATGGCCTGACTATTATACATATGGTGGACTTCCCCACATATTAAATCTTACAGAAGAAGAGGCAAAAGAAAACTACCTCAAGGAATTATATACCAAAGTATATATTACAGATATAAAAGAACGCCATTCAATTCGGTCAGACGCAGAGCTAAAAGAATTGATTGAGATAATTGCGTCTTCAATAGGCTCTCCGACTAATCCATCTAAATTGGAGAGAACTTTCAAAAGTGTGAAAAATGTAACTCTGTCAGATAAAACCATAGACGCATATCTTTCGTATTTTGCGGATTCATTCCTCACGGAAAAAGCGATACGATACGATATAAAAGGGAAAAAGTATATCAATACTCTTTCCAAGCATTATTTCGCTGATATGGGAGTTAGAAATGCTATATTAGGATTTAGACAGATTGAAGAAAACCATATAATGGAAAATATTATTTACAACGAGTTACGAATGAGAGGATATTCTGTTGATGTTGGTGTTGTAGAAACTCGCCCAGTTGGAGAGAATGGCAAGCGTATAAGGAAGCAATATGAGGTTGACTTTGTTGTTAATCGAGGTAGTCAACGTTATTATATACAGTCGGCTTTTGTTATGCCTACCGATGCCAAAGAACGACAGGAATCCGCTTCCTTACTTAATATAGATGATTCATTCAAGAAGATAATCATAGTTAAAGATCACATAAAACCTAAGCGTAACGAGGCTGGAATCATAACTATCGGACTAATGGATTTTCTTTTAAAGCCAGAATTACTTAACTGGTAACAGCGGACGTTAAAACTAATTGGCGATACAGTGTTATGATAGATCTTCTTCATTTTTCTGCTGCCGATACAACTTTTGGATACCCTGTCGCGTTAAACTTATATCACGTTTATTCATTTTTCAGCTATTAAATTATGAGTTCACAACTAAAGATATATTGTAAGAATCTCGGCGAGTATGTCGATTTTACCGGAGGAGAATCACTATCGGATGTTTATTCACGCATTGCTCCGCGTCTCGGTTTCACTCCGATATGCGCCAGGGTGAATAATAAGACCGAGAACCTGTCATATCCTCTTTTCGCGCCGAAGATGGTAGAATATCTGTCATTGGAAGCACCGTCGGGGCGTAGGGTATATGTTAGGTCGCTCTGTATGTTGCTGTCGAAGGCGGTTCAGGATTGCTATCCGGGCGCCCGTCTGGTGATAGAACATTCTCTTTCAAAGGGATATTATTGCCGTATTTTCGGGATAGAAAAAATCGATCAGGAAACAGCTTCGCGCCTGAAAGAAAGAATGCGCGAGCTTGTTGAACTTGATCTTACGTTCGAGCGTAAGGAGCGGTTGCGTACCGATGTGATCGAGATTTTCCGCCGTCAGGGGATGACCGACAAAGTGCGTCTGTTCGAGACCATCCATGATCTTTACGTGGTCTATTACCGTCTCGACGGATATTGCGACAGTTATTATGGACCGCTCGCACCGTCGACCGGCTATCTCAAGGTGTTTGATCTGACTGTTTACCGTGAAGGATTGCTCCTTTTCGGGCCATCGGTTTCGGATCCTTCGGTGCCGCAGCAACCTGTCGATCAGGAGAAGATGCACAAGGCATTCAATGAGCATCTGGCGTTCAATCATGTGACCGGAGTGCAGAATGTGGGTGAGCTTAATGAAGCGGTTCTTCACCGCCGTACGGCCGATCTGATCAATGTCGCCGAGGTGCTTCACGACAAGAAGATTGCTTCGATAGCCGATGAGATCACCCGCCGTTATCATGAAGGCGGCGCGCGCGTAGTGCTTATCGCCGGCCCGTCGTCATCGGGGAAGACCACCACAACCAAGCGTCTGGCAATCTACCTGATGACAAATCTCCTTGTTCCCAAGATGATTTCGCTCGATAATTATTTCGTTGACCGCACGCGCACACCGCGCGATGAGACCGGCGACTACGATTATGAGTCGCTCTATGCTCTTGATCTTGAGCTGTTCAATCAGAATCTGAACGATCTTATCGCAGGTAAGGAAGTTGAACTGCCTACATATAATTTCGAGAGCGGACAGCGCGTTTTCAAGGGTGATAAAATAAAACTTGACGACAATTCGATTCTTTTGATCGAGGGTATCCACGGACTCAATCCGCAGCTTACGGCTTCGATCGAGGAGAAGATGAAGTATCGCGTATATGTTTCGGCATTGACTACGCTTTCGATCGATGATCATAACTGGGTTCCGACAACCGACAACCGTCTGCTGCGCCGTATAATCCGTGATTACAAGTACAGGGGAACTTCGGCGATAGAAACCATACGCCGGTGGCCGAGTGTGCGCCGCGGTGAGGAAAAATGGATTTTCCCGTTCCAGGAGAATGCCGATTCAACATTCAATTCATCGCTGATATTTGAACTCGGAGTGATGAAGGAGTACGGATGCGATATTCTTGAGCGTGTGCCTCACGATGCTCCGGAATATGGTGAGGCTTATCGCCTGCTGAAATTCCTTAGTTTCTTCTTGCCGATAGGCGAGCGCATGATTCCGCCCACGAGCCTGTTACGCGAATTTCTCGGTGGAAGCTCGTTTCACTATTGATGCTTTAACCGACATTGAATTTTACAGGAAGCGCCGCACCGTGTTGCGGTGCTTTCTTGCCATTTACCCATACGTCGGCGACCTTTCGGGTTATCTTCATTCCGGCATAGGGGGTCCATCCGCAGCGGCTCACTACATCGGCATCGGTGATCGTGTGATCGCACTGTTCAATCAGAACCATGTCGGCATAATATCCTTTACGGATGAATCCTCGGCGGTCGATGTTATAAAGCCGGGCCGGATTGTTGCACATCAGTTCCACAACCCTCTCATGGCTTAGCTTTCCATCGTCGGCGAGAGTAAGCATCAGCGGGAGTGAGAACTGTACTCCAGGCATACCTGAAGCGGCTGTCAGCGCATTGCCTTCCTTGTCGGCGGGGAGGTGTGGTGCGTGATCGGTTGCGATAACGTCGATAGATCCGTTGTCGGTCACGGCCTTGAGCAGGGAGTCGCGGTCGGTAGTTTCTTTAATCGCCGGATTGCATTTCACGCGTGTTCCGAGGCGCCGGTAATCGTCGGTTCCGCCAAAAAGAAGATAGTGGGGACATGTTTCGCGTGTAATTCCCTGATGCTGCTCTCCTGTAAGCTCATCGGCTGTCGAGATGTGGAGTACGTGAAGCTTTGCTCCTGTTTCGGCTGCGAGTTTTATCGCTGTTGATGATGAGCTGACACACGCTTCACGGCTTCGCAGGCACGGATGTTTCTCAACCGGGATCTCACCGTTGAATTCTTCGCGCAATCGTGTCGTGTTTTCGTTTATGATATTCTGATCTTCGGCATGGACCGCTATCACACATTGGAGTTTTTCGAATAGCTGACGTATTGTAGAGCTGTCATCGACGAGCATGTTTCCTGTCGATGACCCCATGAATAATTTCACGCCCGGAATCTTCGTATAATCGGCCCGCAGCAATATCGGAAGGTTATTGTTGGTGGCGCCGAGAAAAAACGCGTAGTTGGCGTAGGATAGTTCGGCCGCGCGTTCCATTTTTTTCTCCCATGATTCGATGTTGACCGTCGGCGGTACGGTGTTAGGCATGTCGAAGAAGGTGGTTACACCTCCTGTCACAGCAGCGAGGCTCTCGGTTTCGATATCGCCTTTGGCGCTTCCGGTACCTCCGTCGCGGAAATGAACGTGAGTGTCGATCGCGCCGGGAATAAGCAACTTACCGCCCGCATCGATTATCTCATAACCTTTTACAGTGTATTCTGCCGGAAGGTCGCCATGTTCTACTACGGTGATGAACTCGTTTTCAACGACTACATACCCGCGGAAGCGTTCGCGGTTGTCGATGATGGTGGCATTATGGATGATGAACATTAGTTTTTCGGTTTTGGGTATTTGCGGAACCAGCTCGAAGTTTTTAGCCTGATCACTCCGAGAACTGCCTCGCCGAAGATTCCTGAATTCATTTTGCTTGTTCCGAGAACGCGGTTCACGAACACGATGGGGACTTCAACGATCTTGAAGCCGCATTTGTAGGCAGTGAATTTCATCTCTATCTGGAAAGCGTAACCTTTGAACCTAACTTTATCGAGTTCCATCGTTTCGAGTACGCGACGGCGGTAGCATACGAATCCGGCAGTTGTGTCGTGGATCGGCAATCCGGTAACAATGCGAACATATTTCGATGCGTAGTACGACATCAGCACGCGTCCCATAGGCCAGTTCACTACATTTACTCCGGTGACATAGCGCGAGCCGATGGCAACGTCGGCCCCTTCATCGCGGCATGCCCGGTAAAGGGCGAGCAGATCGTTGGGATTGTGCGAGAAGTCGGCATCCATCTCGAAGATGTATTCATAGCCGAGTTCTATCGCTTTTTTAAATCCGGTGATGTAGGCAGTGCCGAGACCGAGCTTCCCTTCGCGCTCGATAAGGTGGATGCGCGACGGATACTCCTCCATTTTCGATTTGACGATCGAAGCGGTTCCGTCGGGCGAGTTATCGTCTATAACAAGGATATCGAATGAGTGCGGTAAAGCGATCACCGCATCGATGATCGCTGCGGCGTTCTCTTTCTCGTTGTACATCGGTATGATTACAAGGCTGTCGCTCATATATTTTACGTTGCTGTGTTTCTTTAAACAACAAAGTTAAGCAGAATAATGTTAACTACCGTAGCTTGTCGAGTATTTTTTTCAATGCGTCAAGATCGTGGGGGCTGGCGTTGACCTTTAGCAGATTCCCTTCGGGGTCGATAAGCCGGTAGGATGGATAGGCGTTGATCCCCAGATAGTTCTCTAAGGCATCCTGCTGCTCGGAGGGTAACCGGTAATGGAAGCAGTTTTCTCCTTTGACGTCGTACTGTTCAATTATGTTTCGCCACGAGTTTTCGGGACTGTTGTTGGCCAGATAGATGAAAACCATGTCGTAAGGGGCCAGTTCCTTGTATAATTCCTGAGAGCGCGACAATGCCTGGCGGCACGGAGCGCACCACGTTCCCCAGATGTCGAGCAGGATTATGTGGCCTTTATGTGGAGCTATTATTTTCTCTAAAAGCTGTTTTCCGTCGTTTACACTGTCAACGTCGGCCAGATCCACCGCTTCGTTTTTGATTTTCGATGATCCGATTCTCTGTTCGAGCGCTACATAGATTTCGTTCTCTTCGTTGACGCGGTCGCGCAGCAGCCCGACGGTTATATTGTCGTTCAGGAACTGCTGCATTGCCGCCGGCATCGGTTCCCGAGTGTTGTTGATATGTTTGCAGGCGGCATGAGTGAGCCATAGATCTTTTGTTATGTTGTCGTCGCCGAGTGAATCAAGGATGGAGAGTGCCGTTTTCATTTCCCGCAGTTCCATTTCGTTTATGACTGCGGTACGAACCTTACTGCCCGACAGAAGTGCGTTGATCTGTTTCATCAGCTGATCATATTCCGTGCCGAACCTGAAAGAATATTCGGCCCGTTCGGCCGAGTCGGTGATCGCTGCCATCCGTTCCTGATAGTCGGCCGACACTTTCTGCCACTGATCATAGCTTACCCGTTCGGCCTCTGTCAGATCACACCCCGCAATAATGGCACTCATGTCATCGGAACTGATTTTGGAGTCTCTACTGCATCGGTTTATCGCGTTTTCCATAAAGTCGCCAATGAAATACATGAACTCGCGGTGGAGAGTGTAGGGGAACGGCCGGTTGGGCCACACGTTGTCGCGCAGATATCGGTTCAGGCTGTCGGGGAGGGTGAATTCCTGACATTGGAATCGGGATTGCCCCATTCTGTTAGCCATTATCGAGAGGTTATGATCCTTGTGGAAACGGTAGAAACGCTCCGAGAGAGTCGGTTCTGAGCTTATAAGCTTATCGAGCCGTCCGGTCTGGGCTTCAAGAAGAGAGTCGACCGATGATATCGAGGGGATTCCGTCGCCGATCGTGTTCCATGTTAATGGATGTGCGATAAGTTCATTCTGAGTACGGCAATTATCGCCCATGAACATGCATTGCCCTGTGGCGAAATCGTAGAGCAGGAAATATGTCTCTCCCGGTTCGACAAATGTGCGCAGGAAAGTTTTATCCCAGTCCATGAAACATTCCGTCGAGTTTATCAGGGGGATCCTGAGAGTGAACATCCCCATTGAATCGATCGTGCAGCTTATCGATGTCTGATCGCGTTTGATGATGTCGGGAATAAGAACCGTATATGTATTCCCTTTTTTCCTGATCGCTTCGGGCCGGTCTTTGAGCCATCCGTTTATAACGGCCGTATCGTTACGGGCATATCGGGTGTCGGCAAACCGTGGATCGGTCTCTTTTGAAGGGTAGGGCGGGAGTGTACCACCCGTTATCATCGAGCATCTGATGCGGTTGCCGGCTATATCTATGGTGCGTTCCCCTTTCCTGAGCTTGCCGATTTTTACCGTAATGCGTTCTTTCCCGTCGGTAATATCGAATTCTGAAGAGTTCCCGGGATTACGTTCCGTGGCATATTTCCACAGATGGCTGCGGTAGATCACCCCCTCGCGGTAGAAGCCAATAACCCAGTCGCCGGTGAGATCATTGCGCCAGTTGGAGGGGATAAGCCTCCCCAGGATTGACGATTCGGCGGTTATGCCATCGATCCTGAACCGGCTTCCGCTACTGAAGTCAAATTTAGAGGTTCCCTGAGGTAACGGGTTGAAATGCAGGGTGAAGTTGACCGCATCATCGGGCGGACACGAAAAAACCGAGTCAAGTTCTATTCCGGTCACTCTTTTTATCGGGTAACGTTTTCCGTCGGGTGTTGTCAGCGATGCATCGCTTTGAATCCGTGATCTGTACTCAGGCCGCATTTTTGCCTCCATGTGGAGACGGGTCTCGTCGGGTGTGGTCTCGACCCTGGTTATCGTAATTTTAGGGTAGAAATATCCGTCGTGACTGAACAGATTCTGTTCTGCTACCGGTCGGTCCCATGTCGGTTGCTTCGTGCGGGCATGGAGGGCGACCGCAGTCAGCAGAGTTATGAAAATTATAGATGAAATCAAGAGTTTTTTCATGGCCGTGTCGTCCCTACAGTTGTTGGTCGCCGGAACAGCATTGATCGGTGCGGCCGAAGAAGCGGTTGATGATGATGGCGATAGCGCCGTCGCCGGTGACGTTGCAGGCGGTGCCGAAACTGTCCATAGCGATATAGAGGGCGATCATCAGTGCATTGTCGGCCTCGGTGAAGCCGAGTATCGATGAGAGGAGTCCGAGCGAAGCCATGATCGCGCCTCCCGGAACACCGGGCGCGGCGATGATGGTTATGCCGAGCATGGCGATGAACCCGAAGAACATCGGCGTGTCATAAGGCATTCCGCGGGTGATCATCAGGGCAAGCGCACACGCCACGATCTTCAGCGTGCTGCCCGACATGTGGATGGTGGCGCAGAGCGGAACCACGAATCCGGCCACGTCCTCCGAAACGCCCATCTTTATGGTCTGACGCAGCGTCACGGGAATAGTTGCGGCCGACGACTGCGTTCCGAGAGCCGTAAAATAGGCGGGCATCATGT
>CAZHHF010000068.1:0-1380 GCA_964531905.1 uncultured Bacteroides sp. | reverse complement strand
AGAAGAACGACGCGATAAAATACTGCAGCAGCAGAATGAAAACGTGGAGAATGAAGATCACCACTATTATCTTCATGAACGTCATCAGTATCGGACCAACCTGGCCGGTGACCGTCATGTTGAGGAATATACCGAATATATACTGCGGGAGCAGCGGAATTATGGCACCGCGGATAACTATCGAGATCACGTCGCGCAGGTCGTGAAGGAATCCCTTCATGGTGTCGGTCGAGAGATACGATGTGCCGAGGCCGAGAACAAAAGCGAGGACAAGAGCCGTCATCACCGACATCAGCGGAGGCATCTCAACCGTAAAATAGGCCGACAGACCGCTACCCGACTCAACGATCTCCTGAAGATAGGCATTGGGTTGTATCATCTTCGGGAAACATATAACGCCTGTGAAATAGGAAATCAGTCCGGCGCAGATGGTTGCGAAATAGGCTATCAATGCCGTGACCACGAGCATCTTACCGGCCCGCGAACCTATGTCGGCGATCGCCGGAGCAACGAACCCGAGGATAATCAGCGGGATACAGAAGCCGAGAAACTCGCTGAAAATGGAGTTGAAGGTGATAAACACCCTTGCGAGCCAGTCGGGAAAAACGTAGCCGCAGCCTATACCTATAATAATAGCTACGATGATTCGGGGGAGGAGTCCAAAGCGCGAACGGGAGCGCTCTGCCGGTACTGATGAGGTCATTTTAATAATGGATGATTAAATTTCCGCAAAGCTACTACTTTTATTGTTATTATCAGCCGGTAAGGGTGTGAAAATATCGTAATGACCACCCGAAAGTAGGGACGTACGGCTCGTGCAATGCGGTTCAAATAAGGGTTGACTGCCTCATTTTTTTATCCGAAAAGTAGGGACGCACGGTTCGTGCGTCCGCTTGTTATGACTTGATAATCAATGTATTGTATTCGGATGCACGAGCCGTGCGTCCCTACATTTTCATCGTTTCATCCGGCATCGTCGGAGCCGCGCGATATATCCCTGGGTGAATGTCATTTGACCCGGCTGCTCCGCGAAGCAGCCCTACTTTCGTGTGATAATGGGCCGTGTGTCCCTGCTTTTCATCGTTTCATCTGACGCTATCCGCACTCCTCTGCTGATTTTTTTGCATAAAAATTTGAAAAAACTTTTGAGAATTGAAAATAAACCCTTAAATTTGACCCCGATTGAAACAATGGGAAATATACAATCCACATATATAAATTATTAAAACTTGCTTATGAAAAAAATTTTTACTCTCGTTGCATCAGCAGCTTTAGCAATTCCTATGCTTTCAGCTGCCGAGAAAACTATGAAGGTAGAGTTGCTTTATCACAATGTGGCTACTGATCCTTTTGAAGTTTACGGAACATTTGATGGTCAGA
>CAZHHF010000067.1:0-9494 GCA_964531905.1 uncultured Bacteroides sp. | reverse complement strand
CCGACTTCTACGTGTTCTCATCCCATAAGATGTATGGCCCCACGGGAATAGGAGTTCTTTACGGACGTAAGGAGCTACTCGAAAAGATGCCACCCTATCAGGGTGGTGGCGGAATGATCGAACACGTATCATTCGAGCATACGACATTCGCCGAACTTCCGCTGAAATTCGAGGCAGGAACCCCCGATTTCATCGGCCAGGCTGCGTTTAAGAATGCCGTCGACTTTATCGAAGGTATCGGCATGGAACGTATCGCTGCCCATGAGGAAGAGCTTCTCGAATATACAACCAGGCGCATGCTCGACGAAATTCCCGGCGTGAGGATATTCGGTACCGCTCCCGGAAAGAGTGCCGTGATCTCATTCCTGCTCGGAAACGCACACCACTACGATACCGGCATGCTGCTCGACAAACTCGGCATAGCAGTCAGAACGGGACACCACTGCGCCCAACCGCTGATGACAGCACTCGGAATCGAAGGAACTGTAAGAGCCTCATTTGCCGTTTATAATACACGTGAGGAAGCCGATCGATTCATCGAAGCGCTCAAACGCGTAAATTCAATGCTGAACTGACAATAAAACCTCATAACCTATGAAACGAGTATCATTGAAACTAACCATCGCTTTCGCCATGACAGCTGTCATGACAGCCGCTACAGGATGTACTGCCGCTTGGTGGGACACTACGATCTCACCTTACGATTACTACGATGATCCTATGGCTCCCCCTCCACCGGGACTCTATCCGCTCCCGTCGCGACCAATTTTCTATCCCAATGGTTATGGCCCAGGATGGGGACCTGCCGCACCGGGATGGAACCGACCTCTTCCTCCGGTCTATCAACCGGTTCCGCCACAGAACAACAGGCCACCACAAAATAACAACCAACCGCCGCAGAACACACAGAAACCCGATAACAACGGTCAGCGTCCGGGAGGAAACGTGCGTCCCGGGAATACCACTATAACCAATCCCGGAAGCAGTTCTACAACGACCGGAAACTCAACATCGGGGAGCCACACCACGGGTAACCGACGCGGAGGAAACGTTAAACCGAATAACTGATAATGGAAAAGAAAACAATATGGGACCTCGACCGTGATACGGTAGAGACATTCCGGGCAAAACCGAAAATGCCCATCGCTGTAGTTCTCGATAATATCAGAAGCCTGAACAATATCGGGTCGATATTCCGTACTTCCGACGCATTCGCGGTGGATCACATCTGTCTATGCGGTATAACGGCCACACCACCGTCACCTGAAATCCATAAAACAGCTCTCGGAGCTGAAGACTCGGTGAAATGGCGCTATTTCGCCACTACTCATGAAGCAGTTGATGCGCTGAAGTCAGAAGGGTTCACCGTGTGTTGTCTCGAACAGGTAAAAGAGAGCATCGCCTTGCAGGACTTCAATCCTGAACCGGGCAGGAAATATGCTATCGTAGCCGGCCACGAAGTTAACGGTGTTGATCCCCAGATTGTGAACCTTTGCGACGTGTGTATCGAAATACCGCAACTCGGCACGAAACATTCAATGAACGTGTCGGTTTCAACCGGAATCGCGATCTGGCATCTTTTCAGCCGGTTTATATCTATCTCGAAGCCATAAAGGAACGCCAGCGTTCTATCATTGAAGTCATATCAGCCGGCACGGGCGTTTCGAAAAACATTTCTTTTCCGGTCGTAGGATGCACAAATCCTAAAGTACGCGCATGAAGTGCCTGTCGCGGACAGGTATCGAAACAGTTCGCCACGAACTGACGATAGCTGCTCGACGTTGTACCGCGCAGAATCTGATCACCGCCGTAACGCGCATCATTCAGAAGAGGATGGCCGATATGCTTCATGTGTACCCTGATCTGATGCGTACGCCCGGTTTCAAGCACGCATTTCACCACCGAAACATATCCGAGCGGCTCTATCACCTCATAGTGAGTGACGGCATGTTTACCATAATCACCATCGGGGAACACGGCCATCTGCAGACGGTCGCGCAGTGAACGGCCGATATTTCCCTCAATACGTCCTTTTGACGGTTCGGGTACACCCCAGACAACTGCCACATACTCGCGCTTGGTGGTTTTATTGAAGAACTGTTTACCGAGATGAGTTTTGGCATCGGGGGTCTTGGCAACGACAAGAAGTCCCGACGTATCCTTATCAATACGATGCACCAGACCCATTCTCGGATCATTTACATCGTAATCGGGATTGTTTCTGAAATGGTAAGCGAGAGCATTGACAAGCGTACCGTGGTAATTGCCATGCCCGGGATGGACAACAAGACCCGGCGGTTTGTTTACCACAAGCAGATCATCATCCTCATATACAATATCGAGGGGGATATCCTCGGCGATAATCTCAAGTTCATATCGGGGACGATCCATCACGACGGTAATGACATCGCCAGGCTTCACCCTATAATTACTCTTGACAGGTTTACCGTTGGCCAATATGCATCCTGCCTCGGCAGCCTGTTGAATACGGTTACGCGATGATTTCTGCAGATGGGCAACCAAAAATTTATCGACTCTCAGCAATGTCTGCCCCTTGTCGGCTATAAAACGGAAATGCTCATACATCTCCCCCGACTCATCGCCGGAGACAAGTTCAGCCTCTTCGCGCTCGAGTTCTTCGTCGCTCAACAGTTCCTCATTGTCAATCATCGGTCATTTCCTCCTGAAATTCATCGACATAATCATCAACGACATCATAGCCGCGTCCCACTTCAAGAGTAACCGTGGCAGTAACCGGAATTTTCATACCGGGTTTAAGCGGCAGTCCGTTATATTTAGCAGCCAATACAAGATCCTTATACTCCGATTCAACCTCGACTGTCTTAACGGAGCTTATACCGAGTCCTTCAAACATCGATACTCCCTGGCGAAGTGAACTGTTGATATAATAAGGAACTGTCACCATGCGCGGCGTATAGGAAACAATCGTTAGATAAACCGTACGGCCATCCTTCACTTTTGCATTAGCGCGCGGCGACTGCTCAACGACAGTTCCGGCAGGAGTATTGCTATCGAAAATCGAGTCTGACAACTCGACCACGAATCCACGTTGCAAAAGCTCGCGACGCGCATCATCCACATTCATTCCTTTCAGTGAGGGAACAACAATGACCTCACCATGATGGGTCCAATAGTCAAGAAAAAAGAGTGCGCCGGTGAAGATAGCGAATGTCGCGGCTATTATATATATGAGATTGGCCACTATACGGTGACTCTTCAGAAATAAAATGATCTTTTTCAAAGCTATACTTTTTTATTATCTGTTATGACAACAAAGTTAAGCAGAATATAGCTAACCGACAAATTAAAAATGGTATGCGCGCCAGGCACATACCATTTTTAATTTCACTATTTGAGTTCTTTCTTTATATAATCTTATACTTGTTCCGGTTATGTAGAGAAAGATATTTGAATTTTGGTTTGGTTAATCGTGAGGGAAGGTCAGTCTCAGTTCTTATAATCTTTGAGCATTTCCTGGAGACGCTGGCGGGCGAAGAAAATGCGGCTCTTTACTGTTCCGAGCGGAAGATTCATTTTTTCGGCGATCTCGTTATATTTATAACCCTGAACATGCATTGTGAACGGGATACGGTAATCGTCGGTGAACGAATTTATAGCATCGGTGATTTCGTGGGCTGCCACAGAACCTTCGGGGGTTTCGAATCCCGATTCCTGCGGAAGGTTAAGGTGGTAAAGGTCTTCGGTCTGATCAACCACAGTTGCCGAACGAACGACCTTACGGTAGTTGTTGATAAAGATGTTACGCATGATGGTGAACACCCATCCCTTGAAGTTGGTGTTCTCCACGTATTTGTCCTCGTTATCGAGTACTTTAAGAGTTGTGTCCTGAAGAAGATCGTAAGCGTCATCACGGTTTGAAGTGAGCATGTAAGCGAAGTTAAGAAGATTGCTCTGAATTGCGAGAAGCTTTGTCTGGAAATTAGTAGAACTCATAGTTGAAATTTTTTAATGTTAGTACTTAATTGTAATCTCGTTTCATTTGTGTTACAAATTGATTACGTTGCAAAGATACAACATTTTTTAAAAAACAAAAAATTTTTCTGCTTTTTTTCAAAAAAATTTTTCACGATTATATAACGCTAATCTATCTCGCTATTTTATAGCTACTTAAACATATATTCAGACATAAAAAATTTTCTACCACAAAGAATATTTCATGTAACATCTATGAAACATCATTGTAATCATGTCGAATTTCACTTGAAATTCTTGAAATTTATATACTATCAGCTTGTAACAACCCCCGGCAACACACAATATCAACCCGTAACATCACGTTAATTATACACATAACTATTCAGGACATTTTTGTCGATTCTACAAATCGCATACTCAAATCCACATGTTTTTATGACCAGACTCCTATATATAATAATGGTGGCATTGATTATGGCAGCGACTACATCCTCATGTATAGAGGATGGAATCTCCACAAACCGTGCCGATCAGCCTACATTCTCAACCGATACACTCTCATTAGGCACCGTCATCACCGATGAAGCCACGCCAACGGCACGATTCATTGTCTATAATCTCCATGACAAAATAATCAATATTGACGAAATAAGCTTGCGACAGAACGAAAAAGGAATTTTTCGAGTGAATGTCGACGGAATATCCAACGACCGATTCAGCAATATCGAAATTCGTCCGAACGACTCAATATTCGTTTTCGTAGAAGCGACTCTGCCCGAAAACGGATCGAATGACGCCGTGGAGGTTCTATCCTATATAGACTTCACTACGATCGGTGTCACAAAAACAGTTGTCATCTCTGCGAATGGTCAGGATGTTCATCGTTTACGCGGAGCCGTGATTGATACTGATACCCGATTCACGGCCGATAAACCTTATCAGATATTCGACAGCCTTGTTGTTGCCGAAGGAGCTACGTTAACACTCGATGCCGGAGTTCATCTTATGTTTCATGATAAGAACGGTTCATTGCGCGTGAACGGAACTCTTAAATGCCTCGGTACACCCGAAAAGAATATCAATATGACCGGTGACCGCACGGGGTATGTTGCCGCAAAGATCCCATACGAAATAATGTCGGGTCAATGGAGTGGAGTTATGTTCGCCCCCACATCTTCGGCCAACGAGATGCTCTACACATCCATCCGCAACACGGTCAACGGAGTGATCGTGGATAATGCCACAGGTTCTCCGGCTCTGAAAATAGTAGGGTCACAACTCAGGAACTCACAGGGTTATGTTCTTGAATCACACGGCAGCGATCTTTTCATAGCGGCTACAGAACTCGCCGATGCGTCGGCAGGCGTTGTGCTACTCGATGGCGGAAATCACACCATCAATCACTGCACCATAGCCAACTATTATCTTTTCTCGGCTCTCGGCGGACCGGCATTGCAATTCCTGCACATCGACGCTGAAAGCGATAATGGTTCAGGCCTCCCCTATCTCACCGCCGATATTTCCAATTCAATCATATATGGAAACGGCAAGGAACTGAGTCACGGAGATCTTGAAAACACCGGCGTTTATATTAAAAACACTCTCTTTGGAGTTTCAGGAGCCAACGACTCCAACTTCATCGACTGCGAATGGCTTGCCGACCCATGCTATTACACAGTGCGATCCGACTATCATTTCGACTATCGTCTCCGTCCCGAATCAGCAGCAATCGGGAAGGGTTCACCCCTATTGATGCTCGAAGAATCAAGAATCGACCGATATGGCAACCGCCAGAATAATGATGCGCCCGATATGGGAGCATACGTTTTCACTGCGCCGGAATAATCTCTACCGAGTCGATACGGCATGATATAGAAAACGGTGTCGCTTTCGTGCGTGGTTGTCTCCCTGATATATAATAGAACGACTTCTGCCTGTCCCAAGACGGGAATATAAGCTGGCGTGTTTCTCCCGCCGGAAGATCCACATCGATGCGGCGGCTAACACGATGAAGCTGACGTCCCTGACGGTCAAAATAGTCAAGAGTAAAATAAACCGCGGTTACATCTGCAGCAAAACGATTGGTGACGAACATAGTCTCATTAAGCGAACCGAGCGGTTTATCAAAACCGGATGCTACGATAGTCAATGTGTCGTGAGGTACGATAATTTCCGGTACCACGAGCCGCACCGTATCAGCAGTTTCTAAAGCAGATGCATCCACCCTGAGCTTATGGCGCGTCGTCACCGTTTTACGCCCGGTGGCCACTCCACCAAGCAGCAGCATAAAACACAAAATCAGAACAGTACTTCTCGTCATAGATAACGCGGGCCGTTAAAGGTTGATGGGCTGAGAGGATAAATTCGGATCGCGCCGTCAAGATTCGGATCGCGTCCGGCGCGTTTCACTACCGTAACCCTGAAAAGATAAGGGATAAGACGCCATAGCGACACAGTGGTTCCAGATTTAACTTTTACGAATGACAAATGCCCTTCGTCGGTCATCTTGACCGTGAAACGACGCGTGCGCGAGCGGGGATTATCAGGATCGGTGAAGAGTGTGCAGTCGAAAGACGAAGCCAGTGCCGTAGCCTTAAGCCTCCCGATAAGCGCGCCTGCAACTACCTTGTCATCGACCGGCTCCACCATTATTATATTATAGCTATACGGAAGCGCGTCAGGCTCGATGTCGGCTTGCGAACGCTCAACAGCTATAACAGCACCATCACCGGTGAACTGCCATAAGCCCTCGATTGGAACAGGGCCGAGATTATCAATGCGCCGTTTCATTTCTTCAGCCGAACAGCCTGGAAACAGAACTCCCTGCGCCACGGCAGCCGATGCTGCAGCGAACATTATCAGAGAGATTATAATGCAACGCATATCGCTCAACGGTTCAGGCTATCACACGGTTGCAAACCGATAGGCGAAACCGAAGCTCAGTATCTCTTTCAGCTGAAGCTTATGCCATTTGGAATCCTCGACGGCCGAAGTCTGGCTATCATAGCGAAGATGGAGATAGAACCGGGTTGACAGATACTTATTGAACGCGCAGTCAATCGTGTGTTCCCAGTCGCTCTGGATATAACTGTAGTTGGAGAAGATAAACAGTCGTGAGTTATAAGTAACATTATAACACATCTTCCATTCCATCTTTATCTCGGCATTGGAACCGTACTGGTTGGCAGTGGTGTGTCCCTTCTCAATGCCGAATTTCGTCTCATCAATAAGCTTATTGGTGCATATCTTCATATTGTATGACAGCGGTGCGATCGAGGCATTGAATGTAAATGTCTTCTTCTTGTTACTGTTATTATAGGTCATACCGAGACCCACGTTGAGTTCACCGGGTGAGAGGAATGATGCTTTCAGGTCGCGCGAATTTGTCGGATAATTATTGAGCAGCTGAGTCTTGAACATTGCCGTTACCGAATAATACCAGTGGCGCGCAGCCTTGACACCGAAGTTAGAGTTGATCTGAAACAGGTCTTCCGAGATACTGTAGTCACGCAGCGTATCTTCGGGTGCGCTGTTCATAGCGAGTTTGTATCGTATCGTGTTATCAAACAAAAGATTCGGATGAAACGCCTGATTCAGCTTAACATTATATACCGTGTTAAGGATCATGTTAAGGTTGTTGTTACCTCCCTGATACCAGTTGGGTGAATTATAGGCCTGAGAAAACTGGAGCGAAGCATCGAAACTGCGTAACCAGTTCTTTCTCTTTATCTCTACCGCTTTCGGAGCATCGGTAACTGTACTGCGGTCAACACTGATCTCCTCAATTTCAATCTGTGTCTTGCTCGGATCAACAACTGCATGATACACTTTGGGAGGTTCGGGAAGAAGCGCCTCGTTGTAGGCAACTATCTCCGGATTACCGAACATCACATTATTACGTATCGCATCCATCGACATTTCAAGACGTTTCTGACGTTCGATCCACCGCATTACGGGCGATGCTTCCTTGCTTCCCGAGTCAAAGATATCAACCGGCTTACGCAAATTATATTTCCCATACACCAGGTTGCCGAAGAAACGACGGGGAAAACGCATGTCATCGACAAAGATAGTAGTATCGACCACAAGTGTATCGACTAATAAAATGGTATCGGCAGGTGCGATATCAAGATATGATGCTTCGAAAGGAGTTCTGTCGGTTTTTCCGATCGTCTGCGCCGATACCGCCGAACCGGCAATCGACAGAAGAACAAACAACGATATAATTGTCAATAGATTGAAACGTGACAGCATATTCACTACTAAGTTACAGGATTTCCCGCAAAGTTAGCCATTATTCCGTTAATTTCAAAAAAAAGAAAGAGCGCCGCGACTCAAGTGTCGCAGCGCTCCATAGATATTTTTATCCTATTCGGGATGTCTTATCTTATTTAGGCTGAACTGTGCAGACAGCTACGCGGTTCCAGGTGGGAACGCTGAAGATGTCACCTACGCCCATACCTTTGGTAACAACGCGATTAGCGTCAACCTTGTATTCTTTTACGAGAGCGTTTTTAACAACTTCGGCACGACGGTCAGAAAGGCGCTGGTTGAATGCCTTAGAACCTTCGGGAGAAGCGTAACCTTTGATTTCAACAACAGAACCGTTGTTTTCTTCGAGGCATTTAGCTACGAGTTCGAGATTAGGTTTCTGGTTCGGCTGGATGTAGCTTGATCCTTGACGGAAGAAGATGTAGCGAACGTTATTGAGGTTATTGTTAACTTCTTTGATTACCGGGGGACGACGGTTGCAAGCGTCGAGTTCAGCCTGGAGGCTGTTAACTTTGCTCTGGAGAGCAGCGTTGTTAGCGTTGCAGTTTTCGAGGTCGTTGCGGAGGTTGTTGATCTGAGAGTTGAGACCATCGATCTCAGCCTGATCGTAAAGACGTGCAAGAACGAAAGAGTGAGTACCGTTAGAGTTACCGAAGTGGTAGGTAAGACCTGCGAGGAGTTCAACAACAGCCTGGTTTGCGTTGTACTGTGAGCTGTAGCTGTGATATTCCGATCCGGTCATGTTCCAGATGATTGCGGGCTTGATAGCAAGGGTCCAAGCTTTTTCCTGACCGAGGTTGAAGTTGAGGTTAAGACCTACTTTGTTACCCCAGCTGTTAGAATCGAAGCAGCAGTCTTTTCCGGGAACATAAGTATGGAGCCATCCTGAACCTGCGATAAGTTCAATTTCAAAAGTACGGGGAGCGCCGGTGTAACCTGCGAAAGCATTCATAAGATTGAAAGCTCCGTAAGCACCAACATACTGATGGTCGATAGCGTTTGCAGTTCTTTCACCGAACCAGCTTGAAGTGTTTACTGACCATTCACCTTCAACACCGAGGCCGAATACGGGAGTGAGCTGTTTCTGGAGGTTAGCACCGAAAACACCACGTGCGTTGCTGAAAAATCCATGATGTTAGATCGGAGTTACCATACCGCGTTTAAGACCGAGCGACCAGTTGTCGGTAAATTTGCTACCCTGAACGGTAACCTGTGCATTAGCTGCGACCATTGTCATCGCCACAGCAGCAGTTAAAATAACCTTT
>CAZHHF010000066.1:0-9531 GCA_964531905.1 uncultured Bacteroides sp. | reverse complement strand
CGGGATCGATGTGGTAGATTTCGCCCTCAGAGATAGCTTCTACGGGACATTCGGGAAGACAAGTTCCACAAGCAACACATTTATCAGTGATTACGTAAGCCATAGTAGTTTGTTTTTTTGATTAATGTTGGGTTGAATGAATTTCGAGTACAAATGTAAGATTTTTATTATTATCCATCCAAATAAAAGGATAAAAAAATTGAATATCAGCCCCACAAATTCTGCATTAAATTAACTTTTACATAACTCCTCCAATTATACCAGGAGATCTTTCCGGTCCACTATTTATAAAGTTAAATTTATATTTGAACGACAGGAACACAAAGCTTCCGATCTGCGGAGAATATCTATCGGATAATCCTACTGAGGTCACATTACGAGAGAAGTCTTTTCTATCGCTCAGAATATCGTTCCATTCCAACGATATCTGTGCCTGCCGACGTTTCAGGAATTTCCACGTAGCTGCGACATTCCATAACGCCTGGCTATTGACAGCGGATGAAATACCGGTACCGTTACGATAGAAATAAGAGAGATCGCTGCGAAGCTGAATGTTTCCAGGCAAGTCAAAATAGGTGTTAAATTCAACAGTATAATCGCGTGAGTAGGTCGATGTTTCACGCAGACTATTTACATCGTGCGAAAATGCCCATCGGCCAATCAACGAAATTCCACCCCATGTAGGATTATAGGATGTATTGAGCGATAATCCTAAAGCATTGGATTTCGTGACACTTCTGTCGGGCGTTTCTTTCTTTCCTTCGTTTATAAGATTTACAAATTGTCGGTGAGATCCATTGCCGTTAACCTGAAATGAAAATGGCACCTTCAAAGTCTTGTTATATCCGATATTCGCCTCTGTACTCCAGTTTCCATTTATATTCACAGGCATCCGCTTTCTGCCACCACTGGCCATATCGTATGTCACCGACTGAATTATCGAATTAAAAGTAGTGTTTAATGATATTGATCCGTTTAATCCTAATGAAGTGTTATTGACATTCAATACCATATACTGAAAATATTCTGGTTTAAGATCGGGATTACCGCAACTAATATTCAGCGGATCCATATTATCAATCATGGTCAGCATCTGGCTTAGCTGAGGTTGATGAGTATTTCCAAAATAATGAAGATGTATTCTCGTTTTCTTTTTTATTAACCAACCAAAATTGCCTCCGGCGTTGATATCCATGCGATTACTTAAAGTATCTGCCTGAACTTTACCATATTTCTGCTCCAGATACTCTCTTGTTGGTTTTAACTTGAAATTTATATTCGCGTTGATATTCTCTGTGTTATAGCCAAACGTCAATTCTATTGAATGTCCATCGGTTTTACGGACAGAGCGATTACTCAGACTATCGATATAATGATTGAGATATCCATCGGGAAGTGTCGTAAACTGATCCGTTCCTATTATATCAGAGAATGGAGAAAGATCAAATGCATTCCTATTGTCGCCCTGACGCGAACTCTCAAGATTATAAGACAGCTCGAAATATGTTTTACCTATCTTGTGTGTAAATGTAAGTCCAACTTTCATACTATGGACAGACTGAGGTCGATCATAATATTGATTTCGATATAGTACGGAATCATTTCCAAGATAGTTCAGCAATCGATAATATCTGGTTGATGAAACGGAAAAATCGTTGTTATTACTGGTTGAATTACGATAATTCATATTCAGCGAAATCCCTGTTCCGGCTTTATTAAAACGTCGGGAAATGGTGCCTTGAACATTATAACTGGAATTATTGGTTTTCGAATTGGTTTTACGGATCATATCATTGATTTTAACCGAATCGGGTACGGTCTCATAGCGATAATCGCCAAAAGGATCCTTTACACTCAACTCTACCGCATCGGAAAGTGTGATTTCATGATTATCGGTATGATATATCGCTGTCTGATTGCTTATAAACGCGGTAACGTTAATCATTGTCTTCTTATCGGGATTCCAATTCAGCCTAACATTACCATTGACCAATTTACTGCTACTTGAAGAGTTTCCCGATGAATATCCAAATTGATTTTCTGATATCAGATACTGCTCATAATAATTAGACGATGCTCGATTGGTTTTATCCCCGTTAAAATGGACGTTTCCTGATAACTGTAGTTTTTTTCCAAATTTCTTTGATACATCAGCATACACGTTGTCATTACGATTATGTCTGCCTATCGAGGTATTATTCTTATTACCGCTACGCATATTAATTATCATGCGTTCGCCGGTCTGCTTAAAAGCCATAGCATCGGCTGAAACTGTTTTTCTGTCATAGGTTCCCGCTCCAACTTCGGCCGACGTCATTAATGTTCCGTTAAACTTCTTTTTAGTCTGAATATCGAGAACGAGATTTTTCCGGTCAGTCTTCTTTATGCCAAGAAACTCTTCTTCTTTAGTAGCCTTGTCATAGATCTTTATTTTTCCAATTATCTCGGCCGGAAGGTTCTCCATCGCTATTTCATTTTTACCAGGGAAAAAAGCTTCACCATTTATATCGATTTCGGTCAGCTTTTCTCCGTTAAACATCAATGTGTTATCCTTTTTATTGTATAACAGTCCTGGAATACGCCTGAGAAGTTCCTCAAGATTAGCACCTTCACGGGTCTTAATTGCCTCGGCATTGATAATGGTAGTGTCGCCTTTTATATCAATTATCCTGATAGGTGCCGACACTACGACCTCGTCAAGCGTCTTATTACTCTCAAGGATAATGGTTCCGAGATCGCAACTCTTTATTGTATCGGTAAACTGACGATAGTAGGTTTTCATACCTGTATAGCCTATCCTCATAAGAAAAGTTTTCTTACGGGCCGGCTTTAACTTAATTCTGAAAATACCCTGGTTGTCAGTTATCGCATCGGTAATATATGATGAATCAGCACCATTCAGTATCGTAACGTTCACGTATGGCAACATTTCAACCGTATCTACCGACATGACGGCCACTTTACCGGTAAGAGCTACCGTTTTCTGAGCATTACCACATAGCGGCAGCAACATAAGAAGTAAGATGATGATTACTTTTCGGTGTGCCATATTTATTGATTGGGATTGATGAATACTGACCGCTACAAAAATAGTAAATTAATTTAGATAAAAGGATCCTGACCAGTTCTTATATCAATGTCAGGATCCCTTAATCTTTATGGTTTCAGATCTCCTACCTGACCGGGAATATAATGGAGCCTCCTTTCTGACGAGTGATGGGTTTCATCATATCGTCGGTCAACGGCAACATGTTTACCTGGTTAAGATGGTTATTACGGCTTTTTGAAGCTGCTGAAGGTTTAGCACCATTTGCGATCCATAAAAGAGCATAGGCAGAGAGCGCATCGTCAGCAGTACCGAAATTTCCGGGGTAATACATCGAGTCATCAAATTCAAAATCAGGTTTGAATCCGTCGGAATAATCACGGAAACCTAATGCGTTTTCGCAATAGAAGGTTATGGGATAGAAACGGTAGGAATATCCATTGATGGTTGTACCAACTCCCTCCATTCCGACGTTTTTACCGTTGGTGGTGGTTCCTATAAGATTGACTGTTATTCCTAATCCGCGCAATCCATTGATTAAAACTTCACTTGCCGACGCTGTCACTGATGAAGTGATAACATAGACATGATCGAGATCGAGTGATGATTTAAGTGCATCGGCAATCTTGCTATAACCGCTTGGCATTTCAGGATTAGCAGACTGGCCTATACGGTATTCCCCTACTTCACCGGCAGCGGTACGGGCAGAGTTATATGTAGTTCTAACATAGATTTCGTCTTTATGAGGAGTTCCGGCAACAAGTGTACCGAGAAGCACGCTCGACAACACATGACCTCCCGAATTGTATCTGAGGTCGATTATAAGTTCTTCGGCTCCGGCATTCTTGAACTTCTTGAATTCATTGATAAGTTTCTGGTCGTCATCCATAAAGAATCCCATATAATGCAGGTAAGCGACTTTTTTACCGTTGCCGGTATCGATCATTTTTGCTTCATAAACCGCAGGCTGAACGTAAGTATATTTAGAGACGAGAATTGTTCCTCTCTCTTTAAGAGTGGCTATACCACCATTAAATTCTACATCACAAATATCAAGATTGGCATTTCCGTTCAATACCATATTAGAAAGGGTATAGTAATTATCCTGTGTAATAGTAGTGTTGTTTACCGCAGTAATGAAATCGCCTCGTTTAAGATTAACTTCAGCAGCCGGCGAACCGGGAGCGACCCAAACTATTGCAAAACCAAGATAATTCTTATCCTTGCCAGTAAGCGATGCTGCCTGAATCATCATACCGCCATCGGTTCGCGACTCACCTACGGCGCGCGATACAGGAGCATTACTCTCTATGTAGCTATAATAATTTTTTCTAACACCGTTGACCCAGTATCCATCCTCGCGGTTTATCTCATCTACCGATGCGATATTATCAAGCATAGAAGTCAAGAATCTATCATAATCAAGACTATGGTCAAACATTAGCATCGGGATAACATCGTTCCACAAATAATGGGTCGACATATAATCATATATCCATTTATTCACCTCGCGATAACGTCCCGGACCTTTCTCGATATATCCTTCTCCCTGACGGATGTTGACGATGTGGGTATCGGTGTATCCTTCGATCTGAATCGCTACCGATGACGAACGTCCGAGATTACTATCATTCGGAAGGACTTTTATTCGAAGCGATGACAATCCGGCACATCCTTTTTCGGTAAGCAGAACACACCACTCATCGGCACTCACGGCTGTCCAATCGGCCGGAGCGTCAAATTCAAATATCAATGTTTCCCCATTAATATCGGCATCGTTGATATCTCCCCACTGGCATGTGGTTATTCCGTCGCCAGGCATATCAACATGTTTTTCTTCGTGACATGCAGTAAATCCCGAGGCCAACAATAATGTCAGTAATATATATATGATCCTATTGATCTTTGCTTTATTCATCATTTCTTTTATTTACAGATCCAATTAATATTGTAATTTTCCAAGCTGGTCATAGTAAGTTTTCTCAGCCTTCACGCCACTTTCGGTCAACGTCACTATCTTAGGAAGAACGAAGGGGGATTTTCTAAGGAGTGCCTTATTACCGGTGTCGGCAACACGTTTTAAAACTAAATCGGAATAACAACGGAAGAGATAATTCGTAGTGACCATCCATCCCGAACCGCTTTGCTGCATCATAGCCGGATAGCAATATCCACCGTCACCGATGTTGTGATAACATCCTTTTACAGTGACGGTGTTACCGTCTTCGGAAACTTCAACATCAAAACTATCATCGAACTCCATGTCACGGTATCCGTTAGGGGTGTATCGCAATCCATATCCCTTAAGGTAGGAAGGAGCGCCATTATACTCGAGAACATTCCACGACTTGCTGCAAGCCGGCACACGAATTTTATTCCCGGTAAATTCGATAAACCATTTAGGACCATATTTTGCGTTAGCATCGGCCTGAGACATTCCCTTTGCAACAAGGTCATCGGGCATAACAGCGGGATATTTATCTTCCGGACCAAATCCAATAGCGACAAGCCTGTTTAAACCCGAATATTGGGTTGACGTGGCTTCATTGACACCGGTTGATATCGTTACCGGGAAGGTGACGGCATTACCATTTAGATCGGTTGTCGATGCTATATATTTTCCAGGCATATTGTTTCGGACCTCGCCTCCAACCTGCGGAAGCGCATCAGTTGTGAAAGTAGCTGTCTCACAAACTGTGCGATACTCATTATTAACAGCATATACTCCGAAAACATATTCGGTTGACGGGGAGAGCGAATTAGTCTCGAATGTCATACCGGTTTTGCTAAGCATACCGTTAACCTGCTGGTCAGAAGCTATGACTCCATTGTTTTTAATAATCGTTTCCAGACTTGTGCCACTATTTACCAACTGATCAAGCTGGGTCTTTACAAAGAATCCATAACGGACCTCGGTAGTATTGGTGACTTTGACGTTGAATGCAGCCGTATTCCACGGTGCAACGACTGACGGTACGGCTTCAGTAATTTTAACGGTAGGAACGGGACCCGTAGGCACAGAGGTTATAAAATTGATGGTTTTTACTTTTTCTCTATTCTTGTCGTCAAATCCGACAATACCCACAACATATTCTGTATTCGGAACAAGACCGAGATTCTTTAATTCAACAGGACCTGTGTGTTCACGTTTCGGTGAATTTGTTTTGTCATCCCAACGCCCGATGATATATGATCTAACCTGGGATTCATCTTCATTGCGCATTAAATCGTATTCACTTTTGGTGTCAACCAATACACGATAGCTGACAAATTCAGGATCGGGAGTGATTGAGACTATTGCCGATGTTGATGTGGTGGTTATACCCACTGCGAAATCATAGGGGGATTCTTCGGCACGGCGTGTATCAAATTCTATGCATTTAAATTGTGACTCGTCGATCTCACCATTTTCACGAACCACACCAGCCATCAATAAATATGTTGATCCCGAGTAAACATATATACCTCCGTCAAGAGCATTCTCGGAATATTTATCTATCGAAAAGTTGGCGCTTTCATAGAGATCATGTCCAAAAACCTTCAGATATAACGGATAAGAAATCGCGCCTAATGTAGCCAAAATTCCTTTGATGGCGATATAGTCGGCTTTCTTGATAACTATATGCTTCATTTTAGATGCATTAGCCGGCATCTCCACGTGGTAGGCGAAATCGGTGGTTCCAATTTTTTCAAGAGTCACCACATCGGTATATGCAAGATTTGTACTTATCTCAGTTTCAATAATTTCGCTGTACACATAAGGATTGATTTTGCGAACAGCCGTATAGAGGGTATATTCTTTTCCTCCTTCAATATCGATATTCGAAATTGACACTTTATCATTCTCAAAAAGTCCGAACGTTCCTTCATTAAAAAGGTATTCGGCCGTTATCTCTTCCTGAGGGTCTTTTTCAGTAATGATGTATGCGTAGTCAACGGCATCGGATGACTGGATCGTGAAATTAACACTTGTTCTTGACACATTGTCAATGTTCACTTCTAATGATGGCGATGCAATAGCAGGCGG
The DNA here is from genome assembly GCA_964531905.1 of uncultured Bacteroides sp. Taxonomy (GTDB): domain Bacteria; phylum Bacteroidota; class Bacteroidia; order Bacteroidales; family Muribaculaceae; genus CAJUPY01. The sequence continues at coordinate 2,458 of CAZHHF010000066.1, read as the reverse complement.
AGTATTGTTTTCATCATCACTGCATGAACACATGACATAGCCTAATATTAAAAATAACGGTATTAATCGCATTAATTGATTTCTCATTGTAACATTGATTGATTTATAATTTCATTATTATTCATAATTTACGGATGCTATCTGCAAATATAATAAAAATGAACTGATTATAAGTGCATTTTTCATTTAAATTAACTGATTATCTACAAAACTTTCCTAACGTAGGGATCGATGATTTACAATGCAGTTTAAATTAGCTCGCTCGATACTCAATAGGATTTAACGTGGCGCATCTACGAAGCAGTCGGGTGAGACGTCGGCTGCTCCACGAAGAAGCCCTACAATCTACTTGTTATCAGTATGTTAACAGCGGACGCACGAGCCGTACGTCCCTACTTTTCGGATAGAAAATGAGGCAGTTAACCCTTATTTGAACCGCATTGTACGAGCCGTGCTTCCCTACTTTTTGAGTGAAATTATATTTTATTTGAAGCACATTGTATAATATACATAAAAACTCTCCTCCCAGCAATCGCTTGAAATGTGTATGCGATTGTATGAGAGGAGAGCTATGAGTAAGAGGTTCTTTTATGCGCCTAATGCAGCAAGCGATTCCTTGATGTTACGAATTTTGGTTTCAGCATCGGATTGTTTGCGTCGTTCAGCTTCAACTACATTTGCCGGCGCACTGTTCACGAAACGTTCATTCGAGAGTTTCTTCTCAACTGAGCGAAGGAATCCCTGAAGGTAATCAAGCTCCTTCTTCAGTTTTGCAATCTCTGCATCGACGTCAATATTTCCGGTCAGTGGTATGTTGTATTCTATCGTTCCTACCATGAATGATGCAGCCGCAGGATCTTTTTCGGTTACCGACGAGATAGCTTCGAGATTCGCAAGTTTTTTAATGACATCGGCGAATGCCGGGACACTGTTATTGATCACGAACAATTTCAACTGTTCTTTCTGAGGAATATTTTTAGAAGCCCTCACACCGCGTACACCGGTAACAACCTCTTTCGCCGTCTCCATATCATTGAGGATATTTTCTTCGACTTTTCCGGCAACCGGCATCGGTGCATACATGATGGATTCACCTGGCTTGCGCTCTGAAACGTGTTGCCACAGTTCCTCGGTAATGAACGGCATAAATGGATGAAGAAGACGCAGAAGTGAATCAAAGAACGACAATGTCGACTGATAGGTAGCATTGTCAATGGGAGAACCATAGGCTGGTTTAACCATCTCGAGATACCACGATGAAAATTCGTCCCAGAAAAGACGGTAAACCGCCATAAGTGCTTCACTGATACGGAACTTTTCGAATAGATCGTTGACTTCTTCAATAGTTTTATTGAGTTTCGACGAGAACCATTCTATTGCCTGGCGAGAAGTTTCGGGTTGTTCTATCGAATCAGAAACCTCCCATCCTTTCACAAGACGGAACGCATTCCATATCTTATTGCAGAAATTACGTCCCTGCTCGCAAAGTTTGTCATCAAACATAATATCGTTGCCGGCCGGAGCTGCAAGCATCATACCCATTCTCACTCCATCGGCACCGTAAGTTGCGATCAGTTCGATGGGATCGGGTGAGTTACCGAGCTGCTTCGACATCTTACGGCCGATCTTATCGCGGACAATTCCGGTGAAATATACATTTCGGAACGGTAAGTCTCCGGCGTATTCATAACCAGCCATAATCATTCGGGCTACCCAGAAGAATATAATATCGGGACCGGTGACAAGAGTGGCGGTAGGGTAATAATATTTCAATTCCTCGTTGCCGGGATTGTTGATTCCGTCGAACAAGGTGATCGGCCAAAGCCATGATGAGAACCAAGTGTCGAGTGCGCCCTCGTCCTGACGCAGATCAGCAAGAGTCATTGCGTCATTACCACTCGCCTTCCGAGCTTTCTCGAGTGCGAGTTCGGGAGTTTCGGCAACTACAAATGTCTCATCTTTCGGATCGCCGTAGAAATATGCAGGAATACGGTGTCCCCACCACAACTGACGGCTGATACACCAATCCTGGATATTTTCAAGCCACAAGCGATAGGTCGTCTTATATTTTTCGGGAACGAACTTAATGAGATCATCCATTACAGGCGATAGAGAGAAGTCGGCGAAATGCTTCATATTTATGAACCACTGAAGCGACAGACGCGGTTCAATGGCCACTTTCGTACGTTCAGAGCATCCTACTTTATTTGTATAGTCTTCTACTTTCTCAAGCAGGCCGGCAGCTTCAAGATCCTTAACGATCTGCTCCCTAACATCGAATCGGTCCATGCCAACATACATTCCGGCAACTTCCGAAACGGTTCCATCCTCGTTGAAGATATCAATGGTTTCGAGATTATGGTTCTTGCCGAGCATGTAGTCGTTCTTATCGTGTGCAGGGGTTACTTTAAGACATCCTGTACCGAACTCGATCTCAACATATCGATCCTCAATAACC
>CAZHHF010000065.1:0-9565 GCA_964531905.1 uncultured Bacteroides sp. | reverse complement strand
TCTCCATCAACGCCAAACCGGGCGACATTCTTCGCGTGAGCTACGTTGGATATGCACCTACCGATGTTAAATACACCGGCACACCTCTTTCCATAGCTCTCAAACCGAGTGCTACCAACCTCGACGAAGTAGTGGTTACCGCTCTCGGTATCAAGAAAGATAAAAAATCTCTCGGTTACGCTATCGACGATATCGATGCCGAGGAACTTATGAGAAATAAAACTTCAAATGCCGTAAACTCACTTTCGGGTAAAATCGCCGGTGTTAACATCACTCAGGCCGGTGGCGCTCCTGGTGCCGGCGCTCAGATCATCCTTCGTGGTGGTACATCACTCGAGCGTGACAACCAGCCTCTGTTCGTTGTTGACGGTGTGATCTACGATAACTCGACTACTGTTGCAGGTAACTCGGCATTCGACGGTACTCAGGCAACTTCTACTACCAGCTCCAACCGTGTGATGGACATCAACCCAGAGGATATCGAGAATATGTCGGTCCTCAAGGGTCCGGCCGCGACAGCTCTTTACGGTTCACGCGCAGCCAACGGTGTTGTGATCATCACCACCAAGAAAGGTCAGGAAGGCAACGTTGAGGTTAACCTCTCTACCAAATATATCACTCAGTGGGCTACCAACGTTCAGCAGTCGCAGAAGAAATATGGTCACGGTTTCTGGCAGGATCAGTATGATGCTGACGGTAACTACACCGGAACCAACTACGATGATTTCGCTTTCACCGCATGGGGTAAGGAGATCGGCGCAGGAGAAAAGGTTTACGATAACATCAATGACTTCTTCAAGACCGGCGGTGCATGGGATACCAACATCAGCGTAGCCGGCGGAACTCAGAACAGCAGCTTCTATCTTTCAGGTTCTTACTACGATCAGGACGGTATCATCCCGACTACAGGTTATAAGAAAACCACTTTCCGCTTCAACGGCGAGCAGAAATGGAAAATATTCACTTTCGGCGCTAACGTAGCTTATTCTCAAGCTAACACCAATAAGACCCTTACTTCAGCAGGTCTTTACGGTAATGCCGGTACCGGTGCGCTCAACGGTGTATTCTCATGGGCTCCCGATATGGACATGACACATTATCTCAACGAAGACGGAACCCGTTACCGCGTATTCGGCGACCGTCTGCAGCCGTGGGATGATAAAACCAACCCCTACTGGGTTCTCAACAAGAATAAAATCAAAGATAACACCGAGCGTTTCACCGGAAACTTCAGTATTAAGGCTGACATCACCGACTGGTGGTGGATCTCTTACCGTATGGGTATCGACTCTTACTTATACACTGACCAGAAGACTATCGGTGCAGGTGGTGTGAACAAAGAGCAGTGGCAGAACGGTATGTTCGCTCAGAACGACTATCGTCACCAGTATCTTTCTACCAACTTGATGACCAACTTCAACAAAACATTCGGTGACTTCGGTTTCAACCTTCTTCTCGGTCTCACTTCCGATGATACCAAAACCTGGTCGAACTACCGTATGGCCTGGAACTTCACCGTTCCTGAATTCTATTCATTCAGCAACGCAACCGACAACAACAAGAAGTTTGAAAGCACCCGCACTCAGAAACGTCTTGTTGGTCTTTACGGTGAATTCCGCGCTGACTGGAAAAACGCAGTGTTCTTCACTGTTACCGGACGTAACGACTGGACTTCAACCCTCCCCGTCAACAACCGCAGCTACTTCTATCCTTCATTCAGCGGTAGCGTTGTGTTCACTGAATTCCTCCCCCAGATCGACTGGCTCTCATTCGGCCGCGTTCGTGCATCATGGGCCCGCGTAGGTAAAGATACCAGCCCTTATAAACTGGATACTGCAGCATGGACCGTACAGGAGTTCCTCGGTGGATACACCGGTACAGCAGCTTACTGGGAAGCAGGTAATCCCTATCTCAAACCCGAGATCTCAGAATCGACTGAACTTGGTCTTGAAATGCGCTTCTTCAACAACCGCTTGAAATTTGACTACGCTTTCTATACCAACAACTCTTACAACCAGATCATGTCTCCGCGTCTGTCAAACGCAACCGGTTACATCCTCCGTTCGGTTAACGCCGGTGACGTTTACAACAAGGGTATGGAGCTTTCTATCGGCGGTACTCCGATCCAGACCAAAGACTGGACTTGGGAAACTTCAATCAACATGGCCGGTAACCGCGGTACTGTCAAGAACCTTATGCAGGGTGTCGACATCCTTTACGTGACCGATGTTCAGGTTGGTAACACTCAGGCTTGTTCTTATCCCGACGGTCACTTCATGTCACTTTCAGGTTACCACTGGCAGTATGACAACAAGGGTAACGTAGTGCTTGACAAAGATAATATGCCAACCAAAGACGCTACCCGTGTATATGTAGGTAACCGCGAACCTAAGTTCACCGGCGGATGGAACAATAACCTCAGCTGGAAAGACTGGTCATTCAGCATGCTCTGGGAATTCCGTGTAGGTGGTATGGTTTACAACGGTACTCAGTATGCTATGACTTCTGCCGGTATCAGTAAACTTACCGAAAACCGTGAATCGCTCACTATCACCGGTGTTCATGCTGATGGTAAGGACGATGCAGGTAATGTAAAATATACTGATCCTGAATCTTATACTTTCGAAGCCGACAAGGCTTATATGATCGGTGGTAAGATGACAAGCGGCCGCAACGTTATCAAATCATATTATACCAACTATTATCTCGCCGAATCAAATAACTGGCTTACCAAAGTTAATTCACTCCGTCTGAGAAGCATTTCACTCTCTTACAGCGTGCCTAAAGCAGCTCTTGCAAAAACTAAAGTTATCAAACGTGCTGTCGTAACAGCATCGGCAAGCAACCTCCTTCTCTTCACCAACTATAATGGCGATCCTGAAGTAGCAGTTGCAGGTTCAGGCCGTACGGGTTCTTCTTCAGTAGGTATCGACTACTGCGGTGTTCCCTCTACAGCAAGCTTTGCGTTCGGTGTTAACTTAACCTTCTAATTCATATCACTTTAAAAGGAACTAAAATGAAACAATATAAAAGCTTATTGGTTGGTATCGCCGCTGTTGTAGGCTTGTCGTCATGCAACGATTGGCTTGACGTAAACACCAACCCTAACACTCCTACTATCGAGCAGGCTAAATATGAGCAGCTCGTGCCGTGGAGCCAGTTCTATATGAATCATATCTATGGTATCGTGGCTTCCAACTCGTCATTCTACGCAGGTCACTTCTACCGTTCGAACGCTCAGAATGGTGGCGCTGCAAAATGGTCGATAGGTCCTTCGGGTTCTTATCGTAACGCTAATGCTCATCAGTGGTTCTACACAATGGTTGGAAACAACTATAAACCTATGTATGAGAAATCGATGAATGCAGGTGCTTATCACTATGCAGGTGTGGCAAAATTCCTCCGCGCATGGGGTTATTTCATGCTTATCGACAACATGGGTGAAATTCCTTACAGCGATGCTTGTGGAGCTGCAGCATCTCCTTCTTATGATGCGGGCGAATATGTATATGTTGACTGTATCAAGGAACTCGATGAGGCTATCAAACTGTTTGAAATGACTCAGAGTTCCAGTGCATCTCCTCTTTCTGCAGCTGACTATTGGAACGGTGGCGATGTTCAGAAATGGATCAAAGCCTGCTACCTTTTCAAAGCACGCTACATGAACCACATGAGCAAGAAAGCTGCCGGCAAATGGAGCGACGGTAAATATGACGAAGCTGAAATTCTCGCATGTCTGGAAAAAGCTCAGAAGAGCAATGCCGACAATACTCTCGTTCGTCACACCGACACCAACACCAACAGCCACGACGTTCTCGGATGGAACGAGCCAGTTGACTACAACCCTCTGTTCTCTTGTATCGGTATGAACACCAACGTATATGTTACCAAAACTTATACCGATAACCTGACCAACTTCGATGGTAAAGGATTTGAAGATCCCCGTGCCGACAAGTTCATTCCCTGGGCGCGTTCTGAAAAATCAGCTTCTACCGATCCCGCTATCAAATGGTCGGAAGATGGTAAATGGCGTCGTTCACTCGGTGTGGATATCGTGAATACAAACATCCTCAGCGAAAAAGGCCCGTACGCTCTCACTTTCGGTACACAGAAAGCTAATGCTGCTATCGGTATCGAAGAAGGTGCATGGCAAACCAAAATCGGTCACTGGTATTGCGCCGATGATTCACGTCAGAACGATACTGTATATGTATGGATGATGTGTGGTGGTGACGGTTATTACAAAAACAGCAGCCGTAATATCTTCATCCGTCGTAACGGCGGTGGCGAACGTGCCGAACTTACCGGTGTGGCAACAGTTCGTGCTACTACTCCGAGCTACGTGGCTTCTTATGCTGAAGCATGCTTCATCAAAGCTGAAGTCCTGATGCGTAAGGGTGACAAGGGTGGTGCATACCTCGCTTATAAGAACGGTGTTCGTGCAAGCATCGATGCTGTAAATGATCTCGTTACTTCATGGGGTCAGGCTTATCCTGCCGATGCTGAGAATCCTGCATTCAAGCACATCACTGATGCTGAGATCGAAACCTTCATGAACGGCGCTCTCGGAACCGAAGGTGACCTCACAATGGGTAAGATCATGACTCAGAAATTGCTCGCTATGCCGTTCTCAGAAGAGAACTGGAACGATATGCGTCGCTTCGACTACAGTCCTGAAATCTTCCTGGCTTACAATAAGTCATATTACTACAGAGAGAACCGCGACAATGTTCAGAAATATTGTCCCGAAGGTTCTTCTCCCCGTCGTTGGCCGCAGGCTTCGTACGAAACCAAGTATAACGTTAAGCAATTACAGGCTTGCTACGACCTGGTTCCCTGGGCTTCTAAATATTTGCCAAACGCAACTAAAGAGAATTGGTATAACGACGATCTGATCTGTACTCTCCCCGTATGGTGGGATATTGCTGACTAAGTTATTCCGCAGATCTAAATAATGAGATGTCGTGTCATCATAGGTGGCACGACATCTTTTTTTCTTATTCTGATTATCTGCAAAACTCCCCTACTATCGGGTGCAGTTCGTTGGATGGGGCTGCTCCACGAAGCAGCCCTACAATCGGCTGGTATTCAGTTTGTTGGTGGCTGGCGCACGAGCCTCGCAATGCGGTTCAAATAATCAAACAACCACACTAAAAGTAGGGACACACGGCCCGTGTGTCCGAATGCAAGATAGTGATTATCAAGCTATAATAAGCGGACGCACGAACCGTGCGTCCCTACTTTTCGAATGAAAAAATGAGGTAGTCAACCCTTATTTGAACCGCATTACATGAACCGCGTGTCCCTACTTTTAGTATTGCTGTCCGATAAAATTAAATAAAAATGGAGGCCCGGGTGGACCTCCATTGTGTGTTTATGGAACGATGGGTATTATTCTACCACGTGGTATCCGGCATCGGTGAGACCGGTGCGTATTTCATGGATATGCTCATGATTACGTGTCTCGAGTTCGATGCGTATCTTGCAGTCGTTGATGTTGGCGTTATGGTTGCTCATACGTTCATGAACTACCGAGAGAACGTTACCACCGAGTTTGGCGATCACGTTGCACACTCCCGAGAGCTGTCCGGGTTTATCGGCGAGATCGATGGTGATGGTTGAGAGACGTCCGTCAACGATGAGTCCGCGTGTGATAACTCGGTTGAGTACGTTAACGTCGATGTTACCGCCTGATACGAGGCAAACTACTTTCTTTCCTTTCACGGGGATCTTACCGGCCATTACGGCTGCGGTTGCAACAGCTCCGGCACCTTCGGAAACGAGTTTCTGTTTTTCGAGAAGGTAAAGTATCGCTGATGCGATCTCGTCCTCGGTCACTGTCACGATGCTGTCGACGTAGCGGTTGCAGAGGTCGTAGGTGTTGAGTCCCGGCTCTTTTACTGCGATACCGTCGGCGATAGTTGAAACGCTGTTGAGGTGGATCATGCGGTGGTGAGCGATTGATTCGGCCATAGAGGGCGCTCCGGCGGCCTGAACACCGTAAACCTTTATGTTGGGGTTGATGCTCTTCACTGCGAAAGCGAGACCTGAGATGAGTCCGCCGCCGCCGATAGGAACAACGATCGCATCGACATCGGGCATCTCCTCAACGATTTCAAGGCCGATGGTGCCTTGTCCGGCAATCACGAGGGGATCGTCGAACGGATGAACGAATGTGTAGCCGTGCTTGTCGCGCAGCTCTATCGCTTTAGCGTATGCGTCGTCGTAAACTCCAGGCACGAGGCAAACTTCGGCTCCGTAGCCTTTGGTAGCTTCAACTTTGGAGATAGGCGCACCGGCGGGGAGGCAGATGAGTGCCTTGATTCCGTTGTGGGTAGCGCCGAGTGCTACTCCCTGGGCATGGTTTCCTGCCGAGCATGCGATTACTCCGCGTTCTTTTTCCTCGGGTGTGAGCTGCGAGATTTTGTAGTAGGCTCCGCGGAGCTTGAATGATCCTGTGAGCTGCAGACATTCGGGTTTGAGATAGATCTGGGCGTCTTCGCGTATCTTTGTAGGAACGAGATTGGGATGACGTGCAACGTCCTTAAGCACTTCTTTGGCTTTGTAGACTTCTTCGATTGTTAATAGTTCCGACATGATATATTAAGGTTTAGTTCTTGTTTTTAAGCATTTCGTCCATCGCAGCTGCCGCACGGCGTCCGTCGCCCATAGCGAGGATCACTGTTGCGCCTCCGCGTACGATGTCGCCTCCGGCATAGAGCAGCGGGAGGTTGGACTGGAGTGTGTCGTCGTTGACGGCGATCGTTCCGCGTCGTGTGATGTCGAGACCGGCAACTGAGTTCGGGATGAGGGGATTGGGTGAAACGCCCACGCTCACAATCACCAGGTCAACGGGTATTTCGTCGATGGCGCCTTCGATGGCAACGGGTGAACGGCGTCCCGATGCATCGGGCTGACCGAGTTCCATACGCTGCACACGCATTGCTCTGACGCGTCCGTTTTCATCGGCAAGGTATTCCACCGGGTTGCAGAGGGTCAAGAAATTGACGCCTTCCTGCTTGGCGTGGTGAACTTCCTCAACTCGGGCCGGCATTTCGGCTTCGCTGCGTCGGTAAACGATCATGGCGTCATCGGCTCCCATGCGTCGCGCTGTTCTCACGGAGTCCATCGCGGTGTTTCCTCCACCGATCACGGCTACGCGTTTTCCTTTCAGCACGGGGGTGTCCCAACCGGGTCGTCCGGCTCCCATGAGGTTGATTCGGGTAAGGTATTCGTTGCTCGACATCACGCCGATAAGGTTTTCACCGGGGATTCCCATGAAGCGGGGGAGTCCGGCACCCGATGCCACGAACATGGCATCGAATCCTTCACCGAGTATGTCGTCGTAGCTCAATGTTTTGCCCACAACGCAGTTGGCGATGAATTTAACGCCTAATTTACGCAGGGTGTCAATCTCTACATCGACAACAGAGTTGGGGAGACGGAATTCGGGGATGCCGTATTTAAGCACGCCGCCGATTTCGTGAAGAGCTTCGTAAACGGTTACGTCGTAGCCACGGCGAATCATGTCGCCTGCAAACGAGAGTCCGGCAGGTCCTGAGCCGACAACAGCGATTTTTTTGCCGTTGGGGGCGAGTTTGGTCGGGAGCGGTGCATCGGGGAGATGTTGCAGATAATCGGCTGCAAAGCGTTCGAGATATCCGATAGCCACCGGTTCTTTTTTCATCTTGTTGTAGATGCATTTCGATTCGCACTGGCGTTCCTGGGGGCATACACGGCCGCAAACAGCGGGGAGTGCGCTCGTTTCTTTGAGAACGGCAGCGGCTTCGGTGATGTTGCCGCGTTCGATATTCTTGATGAAGCCGGGAATGTTGATCGATACCGGGCATCCGACCATACATTGCGGGTCGGGGCAGTCGAGACAACGGCGAGATTCAACGAGTGCCTGTTCCTGGCTCAGTCCCTGGTTGACTTCGTCGTTGCAAGTCACGCGGTAGTCGGGATCGAGTTCGTTCATTTTCGCGCGTGGGATCGATGTACGCTCTTTGGCGGTCATCGATTTGCGTAGTTCTTCGCGCCACTCGGCATCGCGGTGAGATATGGTATTTGACATGGCTGTTTGTTTCTGGATTACTTGGTGACTGGATTGTAAGCGCGCAGACGCATCATCATTTCGTTGAAGTCCACTTTGTGGGCGTCGAATTCGGGTCCGTCGACGCAAACGAATTTGGTTACTCCGTCGACTGTGACGCGGCATGCTCCGCACATTCCTGTTCCGTCGACCATAATGGTGTTAAGTGAGCAGATTGTGGGTACTTCGTATTTTTTCGTGAGCAGTGAAACGAATTTCATCATCACGGCCGGTCCGATGGTGACAACCATGTTGACCGGTTCGCGTTTTATAACTTGTTCAACGCCTTCGGTTACGAGTCCTTTTGTTCCGTATGAGCCGTCGTCGGTCATGATGATTACTTCGTCGCTGTTGGCTCTCACTTCATCTTCGAGGATTATGAGGTCGCGTGAACGGGCAGCCAGTACCGATATAACGCGGTTTCCGGCTTTTTTCATCGCTTTGATGATTGGGAGCAGGGGAGCGACTCCGACTCCTCCTCCCGAGCATACAACTGTTCCGTAATTCTCTATTTTGGTGGCGCGCCCGAGTGGACCGACAACGTCGGTGAGGTATTCTCCCGGTTCGAGTGCGCATATTTTGGCGGTTGATTCGCCCACGTTCTGAACCACAAGTGTGATTGTTCCACGGTCGATGTCGGCGTCGGCGATCGTCAGAGGGATGCGTTCGCCTTTGTCGCCGCAGATGACGATCACGAAGTGTCCCGGTTTGCGTGAACGCGCGATCATCGGTGCCTCAACCACAAGCTTGACTACTTTTTCAGAAAAGTGCTGTTTATCAACGATTTTGTTCATTGTTTTTCGGATGGTTTATTATGGTTGTGCAAATTTACACAGAATTTATCGAAATAGGATGTATTTATGTTTAAAAAGTTGCAGTGCCGAAAAATAGATTCTGTAGCCTATCTATATATAATCGCCCGAATCGCTTGTGATGCGGTTCGGGCGAGTGATATTGCGATTATAAGCTTGTCAGGCTTTGGCAAACCGGCTTAGCCGGGCGATGTATTTGCCGATGATGTCGAACTCGAGGTTGACGCGTGTTCCCACTTCGATCCGGCTGAAGTTGGTGTGCTGGAGGGTGTAGGGGATGATGGCCACGCGGAATGAATCGGGCTGGCTGTCGCACACGGTCAGCGATACGCCGTTTACGGTCACTGAACCTTTTTCAACGGTTATGTAGCCCTGGGCTGCCATTTCGGGATCGACATCGTAGGCAAACTTGAAGTATCGGCTTCCGTCGACATCTTCAATATCGACGCAACGGGCGGTGGTGTCAACGTGGCCCTGCACGATGTGTCCGTCGAGTCGTCCGTTCATCATCATAGAGCGTTCGAGGTTGACAAGATCGCCGGGACGCAGATCGCCGAGGTTGCTGCGGTCAAGCGTTTCCTGGATTGCAGTGACGGTGTAGGTTCCGTCGCCGGGGAGGGCTACCACAGTGAGACATACTCCGTTATGAGCTACCGACTGG
>CAZHHF010000064.1:0-9566 GCA_964531905.1 uncultured Bacteroides sp. | reverse complement strand
CACCTGACTGTTAATCAGGGGGTCGTTGGTTCAAGCCCATCCTGAAGCGCAAGAAAAAGCATATCGTTGATGATATGCTTTTTTTGTTTTAATCCGTCAGGTACCACATCTGTATTTTAGGTTCGAAAATCAGTAATCCGGGTTATTATTTACCATCTTTCACAGGCAACATATCTTCAACAACAGCGTTATATATACAAACAAATATAACCCACATAACAATATGAACGATATCGATTTATCAGAAATCAAATCGCCGGCCGACATCCGTAAAATGGATCTGCCGGAATTGAATAAACTCGCTGCCGAAATGCGCGGTGCATTATTGAAAAAACTATCAGCCCACGGGGGACATATCGGTCCGAATCTCGGTATGGTGGAAGCCGTGATTGCGCTTCACTACGTATTCGATACACCCGATGACAAGATCGTTTTCGACGTGTCGCATCAGACGTATCCCCACAAAATGATCACCGGACGTATGGAAGCGTTCATCGATCCTAAACACTACGATGACGTCACCGGCTACACAAACCCTAACGAAAGCGAATACGACCTCTACTCACTGGGGCATACATCCTCGGCCGTAGCGCTTGCTGCCGGACTTGCAAAAGCACGTGATCTTCAGGGAGGTAAAGAAAATGTAATTGCCGTGATCGGTGACGGTTCACTCAGCGGAGGCGTAGCATTTGAAGGCCTCGATTACGGAGCTACACTCGGCACCAACTTCATTGTCATCGTCAACGACAACCAGATGAGTATCGCCGAGAACCACGGTGGAATATATGCCGACCTCCGTTTACTTAGAAACACTAACGGAACCGCCGATAACAACCTTTTCCGCGCTATGGGCTACGCTTATCGCTACGTAAACTACGGAAATGATCTACGAAGCCTTATCGAAATGTTCCGTTCGGTCAAAGACATCGATCATCCTGTAGTTGTCCACATCAACACCATGAAAGGACTGGGACTCCCGGCGGCCGAAGCCAATAAAGAAGAGTTCCACTTCTCCGGGCCGTTCAACCTCGAGACCGGAAATCCGCTCCATGAAGATGACCCGGCGACAACTCCTGAAGATTACAGCGAACTCTTCGGTAAAGAATTGCTGAGCCGCATGAAAGAGAACAACAAGGTGGTGACAATTACCGCAGGCACACCCGGCGTACTCGGATTCGACAAAAAACGCCGTCAGGAAGCGGGTCGACAGTTCATCGACGTCGGCATTGCCGAACAAGCTGCCATTGACGTGGCGAGCGGACTTGCCAAAGGAGGAATGCGCCCTGTCGTAGGCTTCGTAAGCAGCTTCCTTCAGCGCGCCTACGACCAGTTCAGTCAGGACATAGCGCTCAACAAGCAACCCGCCACATTCGTCGTTTTCTACGGAACCATGTTCGGCATGAACGACGAAACCCACCTCGGATTCTTCGATATCGCCCTGCTCTCCAACATACCGAACCTCCTCTATCTTGCCCCGACATGCAAAGAAGAGTTCCTGTCAATGCTCGACTGGTCGATCGGTCAGAACAAACAGGCGGTCGTTATCCGCACACCCGGAACCATAGCAGTCTCCGACCCCGCAATCAAACTTCTTGACGATTATTCTCAGCCGCATTACGAAATCGCCCGCCACGGTTCCGAAATCGCGCTTATCGGAGCCGGATCAATGTTCGGAATCATGTCGAAAGCTGCCGATATTCTTGCTGCAAAGGGCGTTAATGTCACCCTGATCAACCCCAGAAACCTCTCCGAACTCGACACCGAAACGCTCGACTCGCTGAAGAGCTACAAAACCGTAATAACCGCTGAGGACGGCATCATCAACGGAGGCTACGGCCAGAAAGTTGCATCCTACCTCGGACAGTCGCCCGTAAAAGTGATCAATCTCGGCCTTCCCGAGGAGTTCCTCAACCGCTACAACTACTCTCAGCTTCAGCAGCGTTGCGGTCTCACCCCCGACAGCATCGCGCAGACAGCATTATCATCTGTCAAATAATCCCTCAAACTTCTTAAAATACCGGAAGGTTGCGTCAGAATCCATCTCTGGCGCAACCTTTTTATTTACCCGCCCCCTATTTACTGATACTTCTGTAATATTTTAGCACATCGATTTTAAATTTCAAAAAATATTGCTAATTTTGCGATTGCAGACTGTCCTTGCAGAAGTCCTGATCAGGGGATATGCGGGAGGGTCAGCAGACATAATTAATTTGAAAGCGTTTACTTGACGCTCTTTCTTGATTTGCAGAAATCTGGTAAATTTCAATCATGGTCAAGAATGCAGCAAATAGTAGATGCCTTATGGATATGTTTACATGCACAATATACAAGCGCGTGAGCGTTTGTTATTGTTACCATTATACATATTCTGCGTGAGGCTTCTGCAAGTTTGCTCGTTCTACCATGATGGGCAATTACCAGAGCCTCTGCAAGCAGAACGAGCAACGGTATGGCTCTCACGCTTTTTTTATTAATCAGATAATTACCAGTTGAAGAGCCACATGGTAAAAGAATATAACTGTGAAAGGACTCAAATTATTACTATTGCTCTTCTTTTGCAATTTATGTCGGGCGGAGGAAGCCAAAAAACCTACGTTGATGATTCTCCCAAGCGATAATTGGTGTACACAACGTTATTTTACACAAAACTTTAATAATCAAGGCAGTATTGTCAAAGTAGCGGATTACAGACGAGCTTTTGAAGAGGATGTCGAATTACCTCAGGTAATATCAAAAGTCGGAGGTGTGCTGACTAATTTGGGTTATAACCTAAAAGAAGCAGAGAAGGAACTCAAATCACTCAATATCAAACAAGCTGAAGATAATGTTTTGTCAAGCAAAACATCGGGGGCATCAATATCTGAAACACCGCTTGACGTACTTAAACGCAGGTTGAAATCAGACATCGTAATCCAAATATGGTGGAACATAACAAAAGCTCCCTCAGGCAAAGTAGTATCGTTCACAATTGAAGCCTTTGACTCATATACGAATAACCGTCTGGCCACCGCAACCGGCAATTCAAAACCGACAAACGATCCCATTCCAATTGTTCTTGAAAAATTAGTGAATGAGAATATAAAAGATTTTGACAAGCAACTCGACAAATGGTTTGACAATCAAAAGAAGATTGGACGGGAGATTAGCCTGATCATTCGCTGCTGGGATAGTTGGGAAAACGATCTTGAAACAGAATACGATGGAGATGAACTTACCGACTGTATAGAGAACTGGCTGAGTAAGAATACTGTAAACGGCAGCTTCAAGCTCAGTGACGGTTCAGAAACATTCGCACAGTTTGAGCAGGTTCACATACCGCTTGTAGATGAAACCGGTAAAGCTATGGATGCCAGGGCATTCGCTACTGCACTACGCAAATTCTTACAAAAGCCACCATATAATATAACGTCAAAGGTTGTTGTACGCGGACTTGGAGAAGCGATTCTAATATTAGGTGAGAAATGATAATGAAATTCAAATATATACTACCGTTCCTACTCTCGGTTGTCATGAACATTGTAATGACAGCTGCAGAGAGTAAAGATATCGCATTAGGCGTTTATGTTTCCAATTCACCGGCGACAATACCTGCCGAGGCCGCATCTTTGCTTGAGAGACGCATGGAAAGAGCTGTTACGGCTAACGGGTTTGCAGATAATGAATGTACCGGCCGTTTTGCACTCGTTGCCAAATGCGACGTGATTGAAAAAGATATTACCCCTACAACTCCGGCCAGAATATCGCAGAAACTTGAAATTTCGTTTATAGTCGTTGACCTTATAGAGAATAAAATATACGGCAACTGCGAAATGACTGTGGCCGGAATAGGAACGAATGAAACAAAGGCGTTCAGCAGTGCTTTTCAAAAAGTGTCGGCACAGAATACACATATAAAAACACTTCTTGAAAATTCAAAAGACAAGATTATGGATTATTACCGCAACTCTTGTCCCCAGATAATCACCACTGCAAAAACCCTCGCGTCTACCGGAGAATTTGACAAAGCGATATTCAGTCTGATATCGGTGCCGGATATTTGCACTGATTGTTTCGTGCAATGCCAAGCTTTGGCTTCAGAAATATTCAAGCAGAAAATCGATAGTGAAAGTACCCGTCGGCTTGAGCAGGCAAAGAACAAATGGGCAGCCTCACCAACTTCAACAACCGCAGGCGAAATTGCAGTCCTAATCAGCGGAATTGATCCCCGGGCGACTAATTATAGTGAAGTACGGGCGTTCCGCGCCGATGTATCGGGCAAACTTGCGGCCGATGCGCAGCGCGAATGGGAGTTTAAAATGAAACAATATGAAGACAACCAGGAATTCAAAATGTCTATAGTAGCTGCATGCAGATCAATAGGTGAGACTTTTGCAAAGAATTTTAAAATACCTGCAATAAACCTCAATCGAAAACACTAAAAATTTATATATGAAAAAGTTATTTACATTTTTTGCAGCGCTATTAATAGCTGCGACAACTACTTTTGCCAACGCAGAGTCATTAGAGGAAGTAACGCTTACAGTCACCTCTGATGGACCAACAAAAGATGAAGCAATAAAAAATGCTCTGCGCAGTGCAATCGAACAAACATTCGGTGCCTTTGTTTCTGCCAACACTACACTCCTTAACGACGACCTTGTAAAGGATGAAATTGTAACCATAAGTAATGGCTCAATCAAAAATTACCAGGAATTATCAGCAACGCCTACCGCAAACGGAGGTTTTTCTGTAGCTGTTATAGCTACCGTCAGTCTACCACACCTTATTTCTTACGCCAAAAGTCATGGTAGCGAATGTGAGTTTGCCGGTAATTCGTTTGGCATGGAGATGAAACTTCGAGAGCTAAAAAGACAGAACGAGTTGAAGACTCTATACAATCTTTCAGATCAAATCTTAAGAATGCTCCCCGATGTCATGTATTATGAACTTACTGTCGATGAGCCTCGTGTCCCGTATGAGGATGAATTAAAAATACACTGGAAAAACTTTAGAATAGATTATTTTAAAGATTACAGTCCTGACGATTGGTATAACCACCTTTGTCAAAAAGTAACAGATCACTTAAAACGAGTTAGCAGTGTATATAATGAAAATGCCAGCGAAGAATATTACACAATTCCTATGACCATTAAATGGAAACAACAAACTGACGTGTTAACATCACTAATTAACAATACCCTGAAAAGTCTTTCTATGTCCGAACAAGAAGCGAAAGATTATCGCCGTAAAAACATCAAATATACAGAATTCGACCGCTATAACCTACGTAATTCAAATGATGATATATTCAAATGGGAGAAAGACCTGCTTAATAGAATTATTAAACAATTCAACTCCTTTGTTATTGTAGATAATACTGGCACAATTTCTGATTTTTATCCTGACGATGTACTTCTCCGTAGAGAGAGAGTATACTCAGATAAAGCGCATAATGAAGAATTTAACCGAACAAAAGAGAACTCGCCAGTATTAATAGGCGGACGTACCATAATAAACGGTACTGGAATATTCCACGATCTTGCAACGGTAAATTCAGAGCCTATATCGGATATTAAATCAAGTTTTAAGGAGATAGAATTTTATGGGATAGATCATTATGCTTATAATCAATCCCTTTTTTATAATAGTTCCTTTGAACTGATATACAATATTCTGACTGCTAATGAGAACTTTAGGTATAGCATTTTAAACTGGAAGATAAAAGTTATAATCTCCAAAGATGAGATAGGCAAATATTCAAAATTTTGGGTAGAACCAAAGAATTAAAATGGATTTATCGTCAAAATTTTCGCTCTACGACGTGCTTGCCATAATAATCCCTGGAGGGTTTATTATGGTAGCCGTAGGTGGAATAGACTGTGTTTTTAGACAAGATTACTATTTTGAGAGTTGTTGTGGAATTAAGATTCCCATTGTAAACGACATTGGTATAACAGAAAGTATAGCAATACTATGCGTTGCGTATATTATAGGTCTGATCAATAACTGGCTATGCGACGGTATTTTCCGAGGCTTTAGAAATTTCGTAAAAGCCATTGACAATGAATTAATCAAAGTCATAAAGTCGAATAATATAAAACATACTGCTTTCAGAAAGTATTTTGACAGCAAGCACAGTTTTAAATGCTTGGCCACAATTTGTCTGTCTACTCTTTTAAACATAATCAAAGAATGGGTTCCGTGTAAGAGCTACAAACAAAACAATACTGAATACTATAATGTATATTATGCTTTGACAATGCATAACCTGCTCGGTAAAGTTCCTCTCTTAGAAACACAAGTATCTCTTTTGCGCAACTCGCTCATACCTCTAACCATTATTACATCACATTTTAGTTTGTGGGCCGGAGTTGCGACACCGATATTAATATTTATCGTAATGGTTCAACGCCAGAATAAGGTATATTCGATGGTTTGGGAATCAGCAAATTACTATCATATACAGAATTGACATGAAAAGACTTTTTATTGCCTTCGTAATCACAGCTTTATGCACAACTATTTCGGCTCAAAACTATAATCAGGAAAAAACCGCATTGACTAATTTTTTGATACGTTTGTACGAAAACGCACCTTTCGACGGTGTTAAAGCCGTGAACGATTACGACAACGCCTATCTTATGTCTGTGGTTACTATTGACAAAACCAAATATAAAAATGAATCGGCATCGAACAGGGTTGCGGCAGTGAAAGCTATGTCTCAGGCAACCCGCTTCTTCAACGGTTCAAACATAACTGAAGATCTGATTATACGAACAACCGAGAAAGCTGACGGTCGATCTGATACTGAGATAATCGAAAACATCAAAGAACATTCAGCCGGTTATGTAAAGAAACTGGAACAACTAACAAATTTCCCATCAGATAGCAATAAGCAGGTTTTCATATTTATCACCCCAATAGAATAAATCGTGAGATTCATTATAACTCATGACAATGCTTCAGCATCGCTATACACAAAGATGCATTTTTAACTATTAATCGCCGACTTCAACTCATCTATACAAAAGAGTCTAACCTTCGATGCAATCAGATGGCTATAAATTTTGCGGGTTATTCAAAAATTACTAATTTTGACCCACAATAAACTATGACTGCATTGAAACGACTTCTACTCATACTCGCGCTACTTGTTTCGACCGTAACCTACGCCGGCGCAGCCTCGCCGTGGGAGGAAGTGTCGCGTCCAAAACAAACCACAACCGAGCGAGCCGTCAATGAAAACGATGACATAGAGGTTTCCATCAAAGACGGATGGGTCTACATAACCACCTCAAAACCTATACAGATCAAGCTTTTCACAATTCTCGGACAACAGATCTCGTCTGACAACATCCAGGCCGGAACCCACAGGATGCACATAACATCACGAGGCATCTACATTCTCAAGGCCGGAACCGATACTCGCAGAATTGTTATCTGAACCTGACCACACAAACAATCACAACAAAATATATGTCACAGCAAATTTCCGATTTAAAAGGGCTCAACGATCAGGAAGTTGTTGAGAGCCGCGAGAAATTCGGTGTCAATCTGCTGACACCCCCTGCCAAAGATTCATTATGGAAACGCTTCATCGAAAAATTCGGTGATCCGTTGATTATTATACTCCTTATCGCGGGTGCGTTATCGATCGGCATATCATGCTACGAGTATTTCGGACTCGATGAAGGCGCATCGGTTTTCTTCGAACCTGCCGGAATTTTCATCGCCATCCTGCTCGCCACCGGACTCGCATTCTTCTTCGAACTTAAAGCCGACCGCGAATTCACCCTGCTCAATCAGGTCAACGATGACGAACCGGTGCAGGTGATCCGCAACGGCAACACCATTCAGATACCTAAAAAAGATGTTGTTGTCGGCGATATCGTGATAATCACAACCGGTGAAGAGATCCCCGCCGACGGCGAACTGCTCGAAGCGGTTACGCTCAACGTTGACGAATCCACACTTACCGGAGAACCTATCTGCGAAAAGACTACCGATCCGGCACGCTTCGACAAAGACGCAACATTCCCGTCCAACCACGTTATGCGCGGAACCAAAGTTATGGAAGGACACGGAATAATGAAAGTTCTTGCCGTCGGTGACAACACCGAAAACGGTAAGGTATTCGAAGCCGCCCAGATCGACGACAGTGTCAAGACACCGCTTAACGAACAGCTCGACGGACTCGGTGACCTGATCACCAAGATCAGTTATGCGTTTGCCGCGCTGATCATCGTTGGACGCTGTGTGATGTACTTCCTCAGCATGGACGGCGGATTCAACCTCATTCATTTCTCGGCCTACTTCCTGCAGACCGTTATGATCGCTGTCACACTGGTTGTTGTAGCCGTTCCCGAAGGACTCCCAATGGCCGTGACCTTGAGCCTCGCCTACTCCATGCGGCGCATGCTCAAGACCAACAATCTTGTCAGGAAGATGCACGCTTGCGAAACTATGGGTGCTACAACCGTAATCTGCACTGATAAGACAGGAACTCTTACCCAGAACCAGATGCAGGTCTACAAGACCAACTTCTACAGCCTCGGTGACACCCAGAAACTTACCGGCGACGAAGCATCGCGCCTTATAACCCTCGGTATTGCAGCCAACTCGACAGCACAGCTCGACCTCTCGAACCCCGATAAACCGGCGGCGCTCGGTAACCCCACCGAAGGAGCGCTCCTTCTCTGGCTCAGAGCCAACGGACTCGACTACCGCACTCTCAAGTCGGAGACCACACTGGTAGAGGAACTCCCGTTCACAACCGAACGCAAGTATATGGCTACCGTTGTGAAAGATAACGAGACCGGCAACACAGTTCTGTTTGTCAAAGGCGCACCCGAAATCGTATACGGACTCTGCGCCCAGACTTCGGGCAACGTCACCAAAGACGCCATTGACGCGCAACTGCTTGAATATCAGAATCAGGCGATGAGAACCCTCGGATTCGCATATCAGATACTGCAACCCGGCGACGCCACTATCGAGAACGGGAAAGTCGTAGCCAAGAATCTGACATTCCTCGGAATCGTTGCCATAGCCGACCCTGTGAGAGCTGACGTTCCTGAAGCCGTCCGCGAAGTGCTTAACGCAGGAATCGGTGTGAAGATCGTTACTGGCGACACACCGGGAACCGCAAAAGAGATCGGACGCCAGATCGGACTTTGGAAATCTACCGACACCGACCGCAACATAATCACCGGACCGGAATTCGCCGAACTCTCCGATGACGAACTCTCCGACCGCATACTCGATCTCAAGATCATCGCGCGCGCACGTCCTATGGACAAGAAACGCCTTGTTGAGACACTTCAGAAAAAA
Source organism: uncultured Bacteroides sp. (assembly GCA_964531905.1). Taxonomy (GTDB): domain Bacteria; phylum Bacteroidota; class Bacteroidia; order Bacteroidales; family Muribaculaceae; genus CAJUPY01. The sequence goes on along the minus strand of CAZHHF010000064.1, from coordinate 257 downwards.
GGACAGGTCGTTGCCGTGACCGGTGACGGAACCAACGACGCGCCTGCCCTCAAGGCAGCCCATGTAGGTCTTTCGATGGGCGACGGAACATCGGTCGCCAAAGAAGCTTCCGACATCACCATCGTCGACAACTCATTCGCATCGATCGGACGTGCCGTCATGTGGGGCCGATCACTCTACCGTAATATCCAGCGCTTCATCCTTTTCCAGATGACCGTGAACGTGGCAGCCTGTTTCATAGTGCTGGCCGGAGCATT
>CAZHHF010000063.1:0-9689 GCA_964531905.1 uncultured Bacteroides sp. | reverse complement strand
TACCGGCGATACCGGAGAGGGTGAGCACTGCCTGGAATGAGGCGAGGATACCGAAAGTGAAGAAGAGGTTGCATACCAGACCGAAGTCGGCTACGAGTCCGGGGATAATTCCGTAGAAGCATCCCATGAAGATCATGAGGAGGATGAGTGCGATGGCAAATGACATGAAGCCGGCGTCGATTGCCTGCTTACCGAGCGACGGTCCGATAACCATGTCGCTGATGATATTTACTTTCGCGTTCATCTTACCGCTCTTGAGAACGTTGGCAAGGTCTTGTGCTTCTTCAACGGTGAAGTCACCGGTGATTTGCGAGCTTCCACCCTCGATAGCGTTGTTTACGTTGGGGAAGGAGTAAACATAGTCATCAAGAAGGATGGCGATTGATTTACCGATGTTATTGGTGGTGATGCGCGCCCACTGTTTTGCGCCTTCGTTGTTCATACGCATTGAAACAACGTTGCCGCGTGAGTTCTGATCGTAGTCGGAGGTTGCGGAGATAACGCATGAACCGTCGAGGGCGGGTTTGCCATTGTTGGTCTTGAGTGCGATGAGTCGATAGAGTTCAACATCGGTTTTGGTACGTCCTGAAACAGTGTCGTTGAACTGTACGATCTGCGGTTTAACATCCCAACGGAGTTTGAGGTTCGACGGGAGAATGCGGCGTGCGACAGCCGAGTTGAGGATCGTGTCGATCTTCTCGCGGTTCTGTGCGAGTGCGTAACCTACTACGGGCGATTCGCTCGGTTCGATGTTTACGAAGTAAGCCGATAAGCCGTTGCCGCCGTCTTTGCGAAGCTCGTTGTCGAGGTTGGCGATCTGGTTGATGATTTCGTTTGACTTGTAAGTCTCGTAGAATTCGAGGTTGGCTGAACGCTGGAGAAGTTCACGAACGCGCTGGTGTTCTTTTACGCCCGGGAGTTCGAGAAGTATCTGACCGTCCTTGCCCTGAAGAACCTGAATGTTGGGTGAAACCACACCGTAGGCGTCGATACGGCTGCGGAGTACGTTTGTGGCCGAGTTGTTCACACGGTCCTTCACTTCGTTTTTGAGGGTTGAGATAACAGCGTTATCGTTGTCGCCGCGTTTAACGATTCCGTTGAAAACTACCGAGAGATCGGCATTGGGGTTAAGGGCGCGGTATTTCTGGATGAACAGCCCAACGTAGTCGTCGGTGTGCTGTTTCTGGGCGATAGAGTCGGTTGTTGCGATTGCCTGTTCGAATGCGGGATCCGGATCAGAGTTTTTCATCGACCGGAGCAGGTCAGGCATTGATACTTGGAGGATCACGTTCATACCTCCTTTGAGGTCGAGTCCGAGACCTACGCCCCATTTCTGTACTTCATTGTAGTTGTAACCCAGGTAGAAAGGCTTTTTGCTGAGCGAGTCAACGTAGTTTTTGTAAGCCTTGTTGTACTGGTCGGAATTGGTGTCGGTGGTGCCGGCAACTTTCACGGCGTATTCGGCTGCTTTACCTTCGAAATGACGGCTCGCGAACGAGAACGAGAGGTAAAAAAGGCAGACGATAACGAGGAAAATCGCGATGACACCTGCGATTACGCTTCCTAAAGTCCCTTTGTTTTGCATGTTTTAGTTAAAAAATATGATTAGTTTATTAAATTTATTTTTCGGGTATTTTTCAGCCTGCAAATATATGAATAATCTTTAAGTTAATCAAAAAAAAATGTCACTATCGGTTTTTTTGTAGAAAACGGCATCAGTTCCACACTCGCTTATGACTGTTTTGAAGAATGACATATTGCTGATTTACGAAAAATGAAGCGGTGGTCAGGATTATATAAAAACCGGGCCACATTCAGAATGTAGCCCGGACTTTTTATTTTTAAGGTTTGCGTATCAAGTGATTGTGAACCTTGAGATTGGTGACTTTGCTGTTGAAATCGCCGGCTTTTGCAAGCGGGAACACAAGTGTTCTCACCTCGGCCATCTTCTTGTCATTGGAGTAGGTGATAGTTCGGCGTGTAAGGTTATCGATGAGTTTTCCGTCGACATATAGCTGCGTAGAATTGTTGTCGCCGGTAATCAGGATATGACTCTTTTCACCGGGTCGGATGTCGTGCCGGAACTGATATAGCTTGTCTTCGCGGCTGAATCCCATTGTGCCGGTGATAGGATCAGAGAGCCAGACGGTTGCTGAGGGCGACGAGAACAGGATTGTTCCTTTTTCTTCAGGTGCGCCTTCTATATCGAATTCAACTGAGTAATCGTAGCCGATCTCTTCAATCGGCGAAGTCGATCCCGGATTGACAACGGCAGCTTCATAAACGATTCCGGGTTCTTTGCCGTGGCGTCCGAGGTAGTTCACTCCAGGAGCCTCGCTCAGTTGGGTTGAGCGTTTGGCGAACGTGTCATAGTCGAGGTCATGTTTGGCACTCTTCCATGTTTTTGTAGCGACGGTGGGGAGAGCCGCCATTACACGGTGATGGATATCTTTTACGGTAATACCGTTGTTGGGATGGTCGTTCCATACGGCAAACATACCTCCGTTGAGTTGGGGATGACGTTCCTCAACAGTATAGTTGCCGATCATAGCCGGAGTCCAGTTATCATAAAGATGTCGGGTATTGAGGTAATCATAGTAATAACCGGCGGCGGGAACTATGTAAACCAGGCCATCGGGTATGCACACGATCTTATAACCGAGGTCGATCATCGTTTTCGGATCGGCGTATCCGTTGTACCAGATATACATGTCAACGTCATCGGTTTGCACCGGCTGTTTGCCGTTGGCATGCGTGAGTGCGCCCCAAACCACCGGACGTTTGCCAAAGTCCTGGGTGTAGCGTATGTAGCGGTCAGTGAGATAACGGAATTTTTCAACGATCACTGAGTCGCGGTTGGAATATTCGTCGGTTCCGATGTGGAAACGTGGTCCGATGAACACGGGATCGTCTCCGCCGATATATTCCTTGATGAGGTTATCGAGAAATTCGTATGTCTCGGGGCGTGTAAGGTCAAGATGGTCGCGGCCGTATTCCGAGTCATTGCTTCCGATCTCAGGCATGTAGCGGGTAAATGCGAGTGAGTGGGCGGGGAAGTCGATTTCGGGAATGATTTCGACGCCTCGGCTCATGGCATACTTCTGCAGGTCGCGGAATTCCTGTTTGGTGTAGGAACCGTCACGGGCGGTAAGGCCGGGATACGTTTCCGATTCGAGACGGAAGGCTGCCTGAGTCTTGTCCCAGTCGTTATCGTAATAATATTTGAACCCGTTATCGTTAAGATGGATGTGGAGAACGTTCATCTTGTAGTAGGCGAGGATATCCACGAGCTGATAAAGGTATTCCATCGGGATGTATTTTCGACCGCAGTCGAGCATGAATCCACGCCATCCGTAGTCGGGTGTGTCGGTGATTGTTCCTTTGGGGAACTCTGAGGAGTTCTCGCGCATCTGCAGTATTGTTCTGGTTGCCCACATGATACCTTCGGGTGCTGGGGCCGAAACATTGATACGGTCAGTTATATCAATCGAGTAGCCTTCGGCACCGAGTTTATTATTTTTCTTGAGCGTCAGCACAATGTCGTCTTTACCACCTTTGCCTTGTACCGGTTCGAGAGTGACGCCGAACATTGTGGCATATTGTTCCGATAGGAGCTGTGCAACCGGTTGGAGTGCCGCATCGGAATATTTGATCTTGGAATTTTCCGAAAGCGTAAGGCTCCCTTCGGCTCCTTTCCATTGCTGTATTTCGGGAACTACAAACGGTTTTTCATTAATGGCATAAGACAGGATTGAGGCGGACAGCATTGCAACTGCGGCAATAAGCCTGGTGATTCTGGAGATGATCATCAGTGATTAGGTTTAATTATGGGTTTATAAAGATTCGTAGTAATGAAACCGCGAGGCAGTATTCAGTTGCAAATATAGTGAATATTCGCCAGTATGCAAAGAACCTGCTTCGGCTGAAAGCCGGCGTGATATATTCTTTTTTTATCTTATGTGAGGATTATCGGGGATTTTGTCTTAATTTTGCCAATATCTTGAAATCAAGCACGCATTAAACGATTATATGAAGAAAAGTTTGTTACTCGCAGTAGCAGCCGCGATGTCGGTTTCAACGGTTACTGCGTCGGTTAACCGGGCCGATTCCAAAGGCTTCCGTCAGAGGGGTGTAGAAATGTTCGACAACGGTAATTATGCAGGTTGTATCGACCAGCTCACCCATGCTCTGAGAATCGCCGGCGTCTCCGATTGGAGTTCTACAGAAGATATACGTTATTACATTGCGATGGCATCGCTGAAACAGGGAACTGCCGGCGCGGCCGACCTGTTGAAAGCGTTTTTGACCGACTATCCGTCGTCGGCGCGTCGTGGAGATGTGAGAGTCGCTCTCGGAGATTATTATTACGACCGAGGAGATCTTGCTGCGGCTATCGAGCAGTACGATGCTGTCGATCCTTCGTCGCTGAATCTCTCGGTGGCTGCCGCCTACCGTTATCATCTCGCCTACTGCCTTATGATGAACGGTGAATTTGAAAGAGCCGGTGCGCTTTACGATATTCTGTCGCGCGATGGCAAATATGCCAATGACGCACGTTTCTACAAGGCCTATATCGAGTATGTGCGTGACGATTATGACCGTGCGCTCGACTTGTTCCGTAAAGTGACTCCACATGTATCGGGTCCTACATCGATGACCGATTATTATCTGAGTCAGATCTACTATACGCGTAAGGACTTTGATCATGCGCTTTCTACTGCCACTCGGTTGCTCGATAGGGATGTGCCGCAGGAATTCCGTGCCGAGGCACTCAGAGTGGCCGGCGAGTCGGCTTACAGTCTTGACCGTCCTGCCGAAGCCGTGGAGCTGCTCAACGACTATGTTAAGCTTACCGATTCGCCTCTGCCGTCGGCTATGTATGTTCTTGGTCTAAGCCGATATGATACCGGCGATTATCAAGGAGCGATATCCGACCTTGCAGCAGTGACTAAGGAGGATAATGCAATGGGTCAGAGCGCATATCTTCTTATCGGTCAGTGTTACTGCCATCTCGGTCAATACCGTGACGGAATCATCGCCTTTGACAAGGCTTACCGAATGGAATACGACAGTGACATAAGGGAGACAGCCCTCTATAATTACGCTGTTGCAAAGATGCAGGGAGGCAATGTTCCATTCGGAAGTTCGGTAGCAACGCTTGAAACGTTCCTCTCCCGCTATCCTGCATCGCGTTATGCTCCCGAAGTGCAGGAATATATCGTTACCGGATATATGACCGATAATAATTATGAGGCTGCGCTTGCGAGCATCAACAAGATCAAGAATCCAACCGACGCTGTGCTTAAGGCCAAGCAGCAGGTTCTATATACGCTCGGTACACGCGATCTTGCATCTGACCGCGTTTCATCGGCTCTCAACCGGTTCCGTGAGGCAAAGGCACTCGGAGCGCGTAATCCCGAAATTGCCCGCGAGACCGACCTGTGGATAGGTGAGGCTCTCTATAAGGAGGGAAAATATGATCAGGCGGCGAAAAGCTACGAGGCATATATCAAAGCTTCGGCTACGTCGCCAAACCGCGCCGTAGCATACTACGATCTCGGTTATGCGCGTTTCGGACAGAAAGAATTCGGGCAGGCCTATACAGCTTTCGACACTTTTATTAAGAAACCTGGCAGTGCTTCGTCGCTCATGAAGGCCGATGCGCTCAACCGTATGGCCGACTGCAAATACTACGGATCGGAATTTGAACGTGCGGTGCAGCTTTACGACCGCGCTTTCGAGACCGATCCCGCCGCAGGCGACTATGCACTATATCAGAAGGCTATGATGAAGGGAATGCGTCGCGATCATCGTGGAAAAATCGAGGGATTGAAGGATATGATGACCCGTTTCCCGCAGTCGGGACTCTATCCGTCGGCACTTCTTGAAATCGCCGACGCATGGCAGGAACTCGGTGAGAACGGAAAAGTGGTTGAGACGTATACAGCACTTGTCGACCGTTATCCATCTACCGCCCAGGGACGTCAGGGACGTCTGTTGCTGGCGATAACCTATCTCAACGGATCAAACCGCAGTAAGGCGGTGGAGATCTATAAAGAAGTAATAACCTCTTATCCGTCGAGTGAGGAAGCCCGGGTTGCAGCCGATGACCTGAAGCGTATTTATGCCGACGACGGTAATCTGGCATCGTTCGTGGCGTTCATGAAGAGCGTTCCCGATGCTCCGTCAATAGATCCTTCCGAGCTTGAATCAATGGCATTTGACAGTGCCGAAAAAGCTTACCGTAAATCGGGCGATACACGCTTGCTTGAAAAATATATTGAAGAATATCCTTCAGGGGCATCGCTTCCCGAAGCGCTTGTTTGCCTTTCACGTTCAAGCGCGGCTAAAGGCGATTCACGAAAATCACTTTCCTATGCTTCACGTGTGGTCGACAGTTATCCTCATTCAGCTTCGGCTCAGGAAGCTTATCTTTTGAAAGCCGATGCCGAGATGGATCTTGATATGACCCGCGATGCGCTTGAAACCTACCGCCGTCTCGAGAGTGTGGCCGGCAACGCGTCGTCGCTCAATGCTGCCCGTCTCGGTATAATGCGTGTTGCGCGTGATCTTGGAGAAGCCGAACTTTCGCTGACCGCCGCTGACCGTATTCTCGCTTCATCGACAATCGGAACAGGCAACCGTGAGGAGGTGCGGTTCTCGCGTGCGATTGCCCTGAATCAGCTTGGACGCGGTGATGAGGCCGAAAGCGAATGGGCTTCTCTTGCCGCCGATCCACAGACGCTCTACGGTTCCAAGTCGGCTTATTATCTTGCCCAGCACTATTTCGATTCAGGCAATACGGCCGAAGCGCGCCGGTCGGTTGAAGCTCTCATCGATGCCAATCCTCCCCATAATTACTGGCTTGCACGCGGATTCATCCTTCTGAGTGATATCAACCGTAAGGAGGGTAACGATTTCGAAGCTGATGAGTATCTGAAAACACTCCGCGAGAACTACCCCGGAACCGAAGCCGATATTTTCACTATGATTGACCAACGATTAAAATGAATATCAGAATGAATTATATACGTTTTATAGCCTGTATGACGATGTCGGCTACTATCGTAGCGTCGGCACAGGATCTTAAGAAGGAAATTACCATCGAGAAGGAGATTGTGCCTGAACTGCGTGCCGCAACCCGACTCAATGTGGGTCATGTCACAATTTCGCCCGTGGTGAATAAGAGCAGTATAAGTCTAAGCGACCGCCCGATTGCCGTTGGAATCGTTCCGCGCATTACCCGACTTGATCCGGCTGCTACAGGCGATGCCATAACTGTTTCGCCTTACCGGGGGTATGTTTCGCTCGGCTATTTCCCGGCTTACAATCTGGGAATATCGGCAGGATATAATCTTATCAACAGTTCGTCGACAACTCTCAATGTGTGGGGGCAGTTTGACGGATATACTTATAAAACCGACGAGATTTTTAATGAGAAAAAACTTAACGTGACCGATAATACCGCCGTGATCGGAGCCGGACTTTCGCATTATTTCAATGAATCGCAGAGATTGACAGTAAATCTCGACTTCGGTTTCACTTCGGTGAAATATCCCGGTCATACTCCGGTGCTGCTTCCCGATTGGACTGAATCGGAGTTCAACGGATATTTCCGAAGCGGTAACACCCGTTTCAATCTGGGCGGACGATGGATGTCGGGCGACAAAGAGAATAATTATACTGTCGGGATAGGTCTCTCTATGTTTGATAACTCGGCTAAGAAAGATTGTTTCGCTTATGGACTCGATTATTTGACCGAAGAACTCAAACCGGCCAAAGAGATGAATTATAAGCTCGATTTCGGACTCAAATACGGACTTTTCGGCATAGATGTCGATGGCTCGTTCATCAACGATAACTGCCGGAACAGAGTGGAGGATTGTGTCCTCATTACGCATAATGGTCGTACGAGCGGAGTCATTTCGGCACGTCCCCACATTATCTTTAATGGTGATATCTTTACGGCGAAGGCAGGTGTTAATGTGCAGTATACGGTAAATTCCGGTAAGGCATTCCATGTGGCTCCCGATGTGGAACTCGCTTGTGTGCCTTCCTCTAAATTTTCAGCATACGCAAAGTTTGGAGGCGGTGAGCATCAGAACACGTTACAGTCATTGTTCGATTGTTCTCATTTCATATCTCCGTTGCTTAACTACGATAACTCACACATCCCTTTTGAAGCAGATCTCGGATTTGTTGTCGGTCCGTTTGCAGGCGCATCGGCCGAACTGTTCGGCGGTTATGCCGTGGCTAACGACTGGCTTATGCCGGCACTCTCTTACGGCAGTTACTTCCGGACGATTGACATGAAAGGGTGGCATGCCGGGGTCAATCTCCGTTATAGCTATCGTGAATTGGTCGAATTTGCTGCAGGAGTTGAAATAGCACCTCAGAAAGAGAATCGCGGATACTATCTGTGGCGTGACCGCGCAAAAACCGTTGCATCGGCATCGGTTAAAGTCAATCCTATCGACAAACTTTCAGTTGAGATCGGTTGGGAATATAGAGGTGGCCGTGAAACCTACCTTTATATGCCCGATATATTGATGACAGATATTCTTCCTGTTTCAACGCATGATCTCGGCGATATGAATAACCTCCGTGCCGGAGTCACTTATAATTTCACCGATGCGTTCTCTGTGTTTGCACAGGCTGAAAACCTGCTCGGTAAAAAGTGGAACGATATTTCGTTTGTACCGGCGCAGAAGATCAACGGACTAATCGGAGTAAGCTATAAGTTCTGATTGTCGGTCCTATATTATATAATGTGTAAATAGTGAACAAAACAGTTTTTGCACTTGTTCTTTGGGGTAGAGTTGACAAAATGTCAGTCAACTGACACGATTATTAATTGGCACAACTCTTGCAACATAAGCCGATGGAACATGAAACCAACTAAAAATCTAAAATAATAATTAAAAATAAAACGTTATGAAAATAAAACCGTTAGCCGATCGCGTTCTTATCAATCCGACTCCGGCTGAAGAAGTTACAATGTCGGGAATCATCATCCCCGATTCGGCTAAAGAGAAACCCCTTAAAGGAACTGTTATCGCCGCAGGTAACGGAACCAAAGATGAAGAAATGATCGTTAAAGAAGGCGATACTGTCCTTTATGGCAAGTATGCCGGTACTGAAATTGAAATCGACGGTCAGAAATATCTTATCATGCGACAGAGCGATGTTCTCGCTATTGTTGAATAATTTCCTGAAAAACAAAATAATATAATAAAATGGCAAAAGAAATCAAATTCGATATCAAGGCTCGTGAAGAGCTTAAAAAAGGCGTTGACGCTCTTGCCGATGCCGTTAAGGTAACTCTCGGTCCTAAAGGCCGCAACGTAATCATCGAAAAAAAATTCGGTGCGCCCCACATCACTAAGGATGGCGTTTCAGTAGCTCGCGAAGTTGAACTCGAGGATCCGTTCCAGAACATGGGTGCGCAGCTCGTAAAAGAAGTTGCTTCCAAGACTGGTGACGATGCTGGTGACGGAACAACTACCGCTACCGTTCTTGCCCAGGCTATTATCAATGTAGGTCTCAAGAACGTTGCTGCCGGTGCCAATCCTATGGATATCAAACGCGGTATCGATAAAGCTGTCGCTGCTGTTGTTGAAAACATCAAGGAGCAGGCCGAAGAGGTAGGCGACGATTTCAAGAAGATCGAGGATGTTGCCCGTATTTCA
>CAZHHF010000062.1:0-9695 GCA_964531905.1 uncultured Bacteroides sp. | reverse complement strand
TTCATCGTCGTTCGTACGGTTGAATTTCTTGAAGATGGCTTTTGCCGCGACTCTACGGTTAAACAGATCTTGGTCAAAGTCATCATAAATCATATCCCGTTGCATTTTTTCCCACGCAGTGAGTTCTTTCTTCTGCTCCATATTATTTATATATGATTTGCTACAAATTTACGAAATAAACCTAATTCCACCAACGGTTAATGCTCCTATTTGTTAATAAAATTTAAAAAAAGCAAGTTTTGGATTATAAGGCAATTTCAATATTTTTGTAAAATCATAAACCAAATAGCATCGTACAAATTTAAAATAACCATCAAACAAACAGAAATCTATATTAATAATTAAAAATATCGTAATATGAAAAAGTTTGTTTCTTTCCTGATGCTGTTCGCATTACTGTCAGTATTCAAAATTTACGCAACAGAGCCTACGTCAAGCTTATCTGACAAAGAGAAAGCTGAATTCCTGAAAGTTGCTCAGAAAGTATGTAAAGACGTAGCACCTACTTGCGATTATTCTACTTACATACCTAAATATGCAGGTCCGGTAGAACTTGCTGAAAAAAGCCCTTATACATTCACTCCGCACTACGAAAAAATAAAGGCAAGCTTGTAACTGTGTATTTATTCAAAGATACAGCTGACGTGACAACCTATTATAAAAGCCTTAAAAAGAATGTCACAAGAAAGGCAATGCCTGAAATGCAGGTCGATGTGTGGTATAACGATATGACGCCTGCCGGATATAAGGCCGCAAACAGCGAATTAGGACAAATGTTCGTTCCATCCTATGAGGAATTCCTTAAAACAAAGTAACCGCACAGAAGTTCTAAACATATAAAAAACAAGAGACTGCCGAAAACAGTCTCTTGTTTTTTATTGAGTATCTACTAAAATACTGATATTCAGCAAATGCACGAGGGTGCAATGTGAGTATCATCAGAGACGGCTGCTCCACGTAGCAGCCCTACAATCCATTGATTATCAACGTGTTAATAGCGGACACACGAGGAGGAGGGGGAATGTGGAGCCATCAGAGACGGCTGCTCCACGTAGCAGCCCGATAATCCACTGGTAATCAATTTGTTGTGGCGGACGCACGGGCCGTGCGTCCCTACATTTTAGTTAAGTTATCAGTTTCGAGTTAGATGCATGCGGCGGAAAGCGGGATCAATGGCAGCAGCCGTCGCCGCAGCCTCCGCCTTCACCGCAACCACCGCCACAGCTGTCGTGGTCGCAACCGCATCCGCAACCTCCCTGGAACGGTTTGAGTTCTTCGGGGGTAGCTTCATGCACTTCGAGAACCTCGCCCTTGAAGCGAACATCCTTGCCGGCAAGGGGATGATTGAAGTCCATGATAACTTTTTCGGGAGTCACTTCCTTAACGAGACCGTTGATGCGGAATCCGTCGGCGGTCATCATGGGAACCAATGCTCCGGCGTGGATCATCTCCTCATCAAATTTACCGTCAACAAGGAAGATATCGCGGTCGAGTTCGGCGATCTGCTCGTTGTCGTAGGGGCCGAACGCTTCATCGGCTTTGACTGCCACGTCGAATTTATCGCCTTTGGAAAGACCTTCGATAGCTTTCTCCAAAGGAATGATCATTCCGCGCGTTACGCCGAAAACGATCTTCTCGGGATCCTGGGGATCGCTCTGGTGAACGAGAGTCTCTTTTCCGTTTTCATCTACCTGATAGAGGTCATAGACCATCTCTACATATTTTCCGGGTTCGATTTTTTCCATATTGTATCTGTTTTAAATGTTATACTACTTGTATAAACAAATTCCGTGCCATAATGTCAGGCATCGCGGAGCGCCTGCGCGATGTCGGCAAATATGTCATCGACATCCTCGAGACCTACCGACAGACGGATGGTTGTTTCCAGAACGTCCATCTCGGCACGCTGTTCGGGAGTGAAGGGGCCGAAGATAGTGGAGGCCGGATGAATAGCCAACGTTTTGTTATCAAACAAGTTAGTGGCGCGTTTCACGAGTTTCAGATTGTTTAGGAAACGGAAGCAGGCATCGGCATCAGCCAGATCGATTGTTATCATGGCTCCGGCCGTAGGACCGTACTGTTTCATGAATATGTCGTGGAACGGGTGGTCGGTGAACCCTACATAATTAACACTTTTTATCTGTGGCAGCTCGCGCAACTTCGCAGCCAGACGGGCGGTGTTGTCGGACTGGAGACGATAGCGTGCGTTAAGATTCTCGAGACCGAGGGTCTGCATATAGGCCACATGAGGTGTCATGTAAGCGCCGAAGTTCATCAGCACATCTTTTCGGATAGCCTGATCGAAGCCGTCGACAGTGCCGTAGTCGATAATAAGTCCGCCGATGGTAGTGGCGCCCCCTGAGATATATTTCGTACTTGAGATCACCTCGATATCGATTCCTAAAGCATGAGCGTCGAACTCGGTGAACGGAATCGCTGTAGTGTCGGCGATAAGGGGTATATTATGGGCATGGGCAATCGCTGCGAGAGCTTTGGTATCGGCAACCTCGAGCTGAGGATTGGTCATTATCTCGAAGAAGATGCAGCAGGTGTTATCGTCAACCGCTTTCTCAACCGCTTCAAGATCGATAAGATCGACCGCACGACATTCAACACCGAAACGGGGAAGCGTCTTCGACAGCAGGGCGAATGTGTTACCGAACATGTGACGCGACGTAACGATATTCTTTCCGGCACGCGCAACAGCAAGCAGGGTGTTGGAGATAGCAGCCATTCCCGAGTTTACAGCAATCACGTCGCGCGCTCCTGTAAGAGCTTTCACGCGGTGTTCGAGATGGATGACGGTAGGATTGGTCACTCTGGAATAGTCAGGCGCATCGGTGCGTCCGCAGAATGCATCGGCCATATCAGCGGCGTTGTCAAACTCGTAGGCATCGGTGTGGTACACGGGCATTGCTATCGCCCCGTAAGCATCGCGGCTCGGGAAAGCCGACTGAATTGCGATTGTCGTCTTATTCATTTTTCAGAACAGTTTTTTCGGTTTTATGGCCTGAAACTCTTTCAGGTAGTTAGGTACACTATATGCGAGATCGAGGAATTCCTTACGCGCGAACGCACGGTCGGCCAGCGCGGTCATGTCAACGGCGAGCGGAACGATATCGGGAATGAAGATGGCATTAGGCGAGTCGATAACGTCACGCGCCTTGTCGCTTCCGTTACCGAAAAACATCACTTTACCACGGTTGAGCCACTCTCCGTAGCTGTCGGGGGTCAGGATCAGCGGAGTAGGCTTCACCAGAGTGTTGAGACCGAGATCATAGATCGCGGTATACACTTCCATGCGACGGGCATCGAGCATAGGGGCGTAAAGCGCGTCGGGATCAACATCGTGGTTGAACATCACCGATGTAGCCATGATCTGAAGCGTATCGATCCCTATAACCGGGATATCAAGGGCATAGGCGAGTCCCTTTGCCTCGGAAAGGCCTATACGCAGGCCTGTGTAGCTTCCGGGACCCATGCTCACGGCAACAGCATCGAGCTTCATCTCATGATCGAGCAGATGGTCGAGACATCCCTTGATATAATCGCTCAGGAGAACCGCATGATTCCGCCCGTCGAAATTCTCGTAATGCTTAAGGATCATACCCTCGGCCGTAAGAGCTACCGAGCATACGGCGGTCGAAGTTTCAATATTTAATATAACTGCCATTTTATTGGATAAAGCATATTATTTTGACAGCAAATTTACGGTTTTTCCCGCTTCTTTTCTTAATTTTGCAAAAATAAATTGTTTGAACCGATGTTATTGTCCATGACCGGTTTCGGGAAATCAGTAGCCGAAACAACAACCAAGAAGTTTACTGTTGAAATAAAGTCGCTCAACTCCAAGCAGCTCGACCTGTCGATGAGAGTGGCAGCCGCCTATCGCGATAAGGAACTCGACATAAGGAATATTGTTGCCTCGCAGCTCGAAAGAGGGAAGGTTGACCTCACGGTCTATACCGAATCGACAGGCGGCGAGACTACCGCCACTATCAACATGTCTCTGATTGAAAGCTATAAGGAGCAGATAGAGCAGATGTCGCAGCGGTTATCGATTCCTCTTCCGACTGACTGGTACGGCACGTTGCTGAGGATGCCCGACGTGTTCAAGAACGATGCACCGGCTGTGGTTACACCCGAAGAGACCGAGGCCCTGATGTCGGCTGTCGAGGGCGCCGTTGGCGAACTGATGCAGTTCCGCCGCAAGGAAGGGCGCAAGCTTGAAGAATTTTTCGCATCGAGAATCAACAATATAAGATCACTTCTCGAAGAAGTTCCGCGCTACGAGGTGGAACGCGTAACGAAAATAAGAGCGAGAATAGAGGATGCCCTCACCAAAATCCCGCAGGTCGAATATGACCGTGGACGCCTTGAACAGGAGATGATTTTCTATATCGAGAAGCTTGATATAAATGAAGAGAAACAGCGCCTCGCCCAGCATCTCGATTACTTCCTCGAAACAATGGGAACCGGTCACGGTCAGGGAAAAAAGCTCGGGTTCATAGCTCAGGAAATGGGACGCGAAATCAACACTCTCGGTTCAAAAAGCAATCAGGCCGACATGCAACTGCTCGTAGTGAAAATGAAAGATGAACTCGAGCAGATCAAAGAACAGGTTCTCAACGTTATGTAATCAACACCTGCAGAATCCATGAAAGGTAAAATAATCATTATCTCGGCACCATCGGGATGCGGCAAATCAACGATAATAAACGAAATAATGGCGCGAGGCAATGTCGACCTCCGTTTCTCGGTTTCGGCCACGAGCCGGCAGCCGCGTCAAGGCGAAACCGATGGCGTGAACTATTTTTTTCTCACCGAGGATGAGTTCCGCCGACGCATCGAAGCAGGCGACTTCATTGAGTATGAAGAAGTTTATCCCGGTCGTTTCTACGGCACCTTGAGGAGCGAGGTGGAGAACACCTGCGATGCGGGTCATAATGTGGTTCTCGATATCGACGTGAAAGGTGGAGTGAATGTAGCCTCTCTCTTCGGCGACCGCGCGACATCGATTTTCATAATGCCTCCGTCGGTCGAAGAACTTGAACGGCGTCTGCGCAAACGTGCCACCGACTCCGAGGAGGTAATTGCCGAGCGCGTTGCGAAAGCCGAATACGAGATCTCGTTCGCCAACCGCTACGACCACGTGGTTGTCAACGACGATCTGGCCGAGGCCGTTGACGCTACCGAAAAACTGATAATCGATTTTGTAAAAGGCTGATGCCTGCGATGAAAAAAGTTGGAATTTTCGGTGGCTCGTTCAATCCGGTGCATAACGGTCACCTGGTTTTGGCCGATTTTATCAGAAACCGGTCGAACCTCGATGAAATATGGTTCGTTCTGTCACCGCTTAATCCAATCAAGGAGAATCCGGCAGAACTGCTCCCCGACGATGTCAGATTCGCTATGCTGCGTCGGGCCGTAGACCCGATAGAGCATTTCATCCCCTCCGACATAGAACTTACTATGCCGCGGCCGAGCTATACGGTGGACACCCTGCGGAAACTCACCGCCGACAATCCCGATACAGAATTCTATCTTATAATCGGCGCCGACAATTATGCGTCGTTCGACCGCTGGAAGAATCCCGATGAAATACTTTCTTTAGCTCAGATAATAGTTTATCCGCGACCCGGAATCGAGATGCCCGAGCCTGTAAGCGACCGGGTACAGATTGCTGACGCTCCGCTGATCGACATATCGTCGACTCAAATCAGGCGGATGCTGAGCGATGGAGAAAGCGTGAACCTTCTGGTTCCTGATGCGGTATATAATTACATAGTTCAACATCAACTATATAAATGAATCATGAAAACAGAACCTTCGATAGTAAACACCAATTCCATAGCCTTCATAGGACTCTGCAACGAGTATTGCCAGACGCTTGAAAACGCAAGGGAATACGATCACGATGATTTCATCGAACAGATGCTCAAACTGCTTCCTCGACTCTATATCGCCGCCACCGATCTCTCGGTCAATATGATCGAGGAAGAGGAGCCATATATCGATTCGGCGCTCGACGAGGATTACTATGAATCGGTCAGACGGAATATCGAGAACCTCATCGGACCCGATGACATCTATCTCGAGGTGTTCGAAGAGAATATGAAATACAGCGACACTCCTGTATCGGCAAGTATCTCGGAGGGTCTGGCCGATATTTTCCAGGTTACTTTCAATTTCCTTTCTATGGTCAAGGATGCCCCCGATGAAATTGTCGGTCTCGGTCTGATAGCCATGCGCGATGATTTCAGGAGCTACTGGAGTGCAAAACTATGCAACGTTTTGCGAGCGCTCAACCACCTCGCCTACAATCCTTATTAATTATCAACCATAACATTGAACCGATCATGTTTCACAGGCTATTAACTTTACTTGGCATACTGCTCCCGGTGGTAGCCGTAGCCAAAGGCCCGTCATTGAAAATATTCCATGACGACGAGTCAACCGATACAGTCTACTCTCCTGTCTATTACGTTATAGGAGTTACAGAACCGGGCAACCGCGCTCTTATCGACGGGAACGAAGTTCATGTGTACAAAACCGGATCGTTCGGGGCGAAAGTCGATCTTAAACCAGGTGCCAACCGTATTCCGGTCAAGGTCTACAGCGGCAAGAAATCGACAGAGGATTTCACATCGGTATATCTGGCCGAAAGGAACAGCACTCCGCGTAAAACCGATGTGACCCGCAAACTATCATCGCCTTTAAACGTAACAACTCTTCCCGGCGCATATCTTCAGTTCGGTAACGGCGGGGATCGTCTCGGCGGATCAAAAATGGGATATATCGCTGATCAGATCGAGCTTACCGCCGTTGGCGAGACCGACAACCTCTATCAAGTTATGCTCGGCGACTCAAGAACTGCCTATCTTCCGAAAGAATACGCCACCGAAGGCGGTAACGGCAGTGTCACCGTCAATTCCGGATCATGGTCAATATCCAATGAGGGAAAATGCGACCGCATCGTAGTGGCGCTCCCGGCACGTCTACCCTACTACTCGCGAACCGAAATCGATCCTTCGGAAATCAGGATATCGCTTTACGGCGCTACAAATAATTCCAACTGGATCACCCAGCGATCAATGAATCTCGGAATGGTCGACTTCGTCAATTTCGAGCAGAGCGGAAGCGACGAGCTTACCGTAGTTATCCGTCTTAAAGAGAAATTCCAGTGGGGTTACTCGGTAGGTTACAACGGGAACAGTTTAGTGATCGACGTTCGTCACCGCCCGTCATCGCTAAGCCTGTCGGATCTTGTTATCGGCCTCGACGCAGGACACGGCGGCAAATATCCGGGAGCTATCTCACCATCGGGACTTACCGAGAAGGATGTGAATCTCGATATAATCCTCAATACGGCCGAAATGCTACGCAGCCGCGGTGCCAAAGTGGTGCTTACGCGCGACGGCGACACGGGGCCATCGATGACCGAACGTAAACAGATATGGCGTGAAGCCGGAGTGGATCTGGCGGTTTCGGTACACAACAACGCATCGGGTAATCCACTTATTCCGATGGGATCAAGCACTTACTATAAGCATCTGGCCGATCGTCAACTCGCGGCAGAATTACTAAGCGAGCAACTCTCACTCGGACATGCCAACTTCGGACTGACCGGTAATTTCAATTTCGCGCTCAATCAGCCGACCGAGTATCCAAATGCTCTTATCGAGGTGCTGTTCATGTCGTCACTTCCCGATGAAGAACTTCTCGCCGATCCTGAATATCGCCGTAAAATAGCAGAAAAGATAGTTTCCGGAATCGAAAACTATCTTCACATGGTTGAGAAATCACTTTAAATTTTAACATCAGAGTCCCATAAGGTCGCGGTAGATATCTAACGCGGCCTTTATTTCATCTACACCGACCGCATTATCGATTTCGGGCTTTCCTATGCCGGTCAGGAGTGTGAAATTGATGGAATCGGCCGAATAGTTTTTCTTATCGTGACGCATCAGTTCGATCAGTCGGTCATAATCGCGGCACGAGATGTTGTAAACGCCGTAATTCGACTTTATATACGCCGCGAAAACGTGCATTTTGTCGGACGGAAAACCGGCCTTCATTACCGACAGGATTGTTTCGACAACCATACCGAACGCCACGGCATATCCGTGGGTAACGGGCGATTTACGCTCCATAGCAAGCTCTTCGAAAGCGTGTCCGGCAGTGTGTCCGAAATTAAGCGCCTTACGGATGCCTTGCTCAGTAGGATCTTCTTCAACAATCCGGCTCTTGACTTCGACATTCTCCTGCAAAAGTTCGAGCAGGCGGTCCCAGTTCTGTGAAGTGACATCGAATGTCATCAGCCGGTTATACTCATCTTCTGACGAAATCATCGCATGCTTCAGCATTTCGGCATATCCGGCACGGAGTTCGGCATCGGTAAGGGTGTTGAAAAATGTTGTGGAGATAATCACAGAATCGGCTTCTTTAAACACGCCGATCTCATTTTTCAATCCGTTGAAGTTGACCCCTGTTTTTCCTCCTATCGACGCATCGACAGCACCGAGTAGAGTTGTGGGAATATTGATAAAGCGGATACCCCGCTTGAAAGTGGCGGCCGCAAACGCTCCCATATCGGTTATAACGCCTCCGCCGACATTGATGATAAGGCTGTTACGTGTAAATTCAGCATCACACAGCTGTTTCCATATCTCTGAGACTGTTTCAATCCCCTTGTGTTCATCACCCGATTTTGTCTTGATAATCAGCGCGTCGGCGATAACCTTAGATTCAGCTTTAAGTCGCGGAAGCACAAAAGTGGCAGTGTTGCTGTCTATAATAACCGCGACCGAAGTCGGATTCATCGTTTCCACAATCGAATCGAGCCTTTCGGCCACGTGATTTGTAAATATAAGTTCCTGTTTCATAGATAAAAGGATAAAAGATAAACGTTTTAAATAATAACACTTTTATCGGCCGAAGTGTTGAAAATAGCCATCATCAGGCCTGCAAAATTCTCTTCAAGCTGAGACATGGAATCAAATACTATCGCTGCACCGGCTTTTTCAAGAGCATCCTTCGGAATAGGGCCTGTAGCAACAGCTATCGTAAAGGCTCCTGAGCGATCTCCTGCCTCAACACCAAGCGGTGCATTCTCTATTACAATAGATTTCCGAGGGCCGACTCCGGCAAGCTGCATCCCCTTTATATACGGTTCGGGATGAGGTTTACCTTTTGTTACATTACGCGACGTAACCATCATCGACGCATCGAATGCACCGGGGAAATCGCGCTCAAGTCTGTCGATCAGCGACAGTTGTCCCGATCCGGTGACAAGCACTCTCTTCATCCCCATCTGCTCCATCTGTGAAAGCAAACCGGCAGCTCCCGGCATAGGTTTGACCGGAGTCATTTCCTTGAAATATTCGGTTTTCACTCTATATAACCGTTCCTTTTCATCATCAGTAGCCTTACGATTGAATTCCCGCTCAAAAAGCATTTCAATCGTTGCTGCGCCGGTCATTCCTTCAAAAAGAAAAAATTCGTCGTAAGGGATATTCATTCCTATCTCGTCGGTCATCCTTTTCCACGCTGCCGCATGATTTTTCATGGAATCATAGAGCGTTCCATCCATATCAATCAGAGCTGCGACAGGGGTTATATTCTCGAAGTGATGACGGCGTAAAAAATTTTTTATATGAGTCTCAAATTCCATAATATGCAAATTTAGTAAAAAC
>CAZHHF010000061.1:0-9711 GCA_964531905.1 uncultured Bacteroides sp. | reverse complement strand
AATATCTTCCCGGACCGTTCACATTCATTCTTCCCGCTGCGACAACACTGCCAAAAGTATTCAAGGGACGGCGTGAAGTTGGAATAAGAGTCCCCGACAACGCTATTGCACGTGAACTCGCGAGTGCGCTCGGCAATCCGTTACTCACCACCACCGCACAATGGGACGATGACGACTGCGACAGCATCGTAATTCCTGAGGCGATCGCCGACCACTACGAACCGCTGGGTATCAACTACATCATCGATGCCGGTGAGGGCGACACAAGAATGTCGACCATCGTTGACCTCACCGATTCGGCTAATCCTGAGATAATCCGGCAGGGTAAAGGAGAATTATGAAACATCCCGCCTGCATCCATCGATATAACTCGCCCGAGTTCATAAACATCAACCGTCACAAGACCGGAGAGATCATCGAAATCGACATAAAATCGGGTGACAACATCAAAGCACACATAACGTTAGGAAAGAGCGGAGACGCCCTGAAATCACCGTTCTCAGCCCCGTTCGGAGGACCTGATTTTGACGAACATCTGTCATTCACTACCATTGAATCACTTATAACAGAGCTAAAATCAATAGCTAAAGATAGCGGTTTGCCGGTTGAGATAACTCTCCCACCGCTATTCTACAATAATCAGCTAAGCAAGCTTGCCGGCGCACTATTACTGCGTGACGACACCGAGGTCTACGCCGACATAAATTACCATATCGACCTCACCAACTTTGAATCATACGAAGCAACTATTCCGAGAAGCGCACGCAAAAACCTGCGGCAATCATCGGCCCATAACCTGACAACTCTCCTTATTGACTCCGACGATGATGCCCGCGCAACAGTTTATGATTTGATGCAGCGCAATCGCGCCGAAAAAGGCCGCGAACTTAAAATGTCGTTCAGCCAGCTTACCGACACGTCACGCATCATACCGGTAGATTTCTTTCTGATGAAGAGCGATGACACACCTGTGGCAGGTGCGATCTGTTACCATGTCGCCGAAGGCATAGTACAGGTGATCTACTGGGGGCATCTTTCCGAGTATTCGGCAATGAGGCCCATGAATCGTCTCGCTTACGACATTTTCCTGCACTACCACCGCGAAGGAATCAGAATAGTCGACATCGGTCCGGCATCAATCGACGGCGTACCCGATCCCGGACTCTGCGATTTCAAGGAGAATATCGGATCGGTTCCGTCACTAAAGTACCACTTCACTATCCAACCCTGAATCAGAGCGGAATCGAGAACATGAAGCGCGCCCCACGCTTGTAAGATGTGTCGAGCCACACATCACCACCGAGCAAACGGGCCATCATCCTTGAGATTGTCAATCCGAGACCAGCACCGGGGATATTCTTATCAAGCTTCACGAAACGTTCGAAGATTAATTCTTTCTTATCATCAGGAATACCGCACCCTGTATCGGTGACGCTGAACACCAGACGATCCGACGCTTTATCAACTGTATAGGATAATACTATCGAACCGTCTGAAGTAAACTTCGATGCGTTCGACAGCAGATTAACCAGAACTTGTTCCACACGGCGACGGTCGGTCGACACAACCGGGTTTACATCCGCTTCCCGATGGAAATATATCTTAACTCCCGGCTTTACACGGCTCACCACTGTGTCAACGGCAAGGTTACACACATGATTCACATTTACACCCGAATACGACAGAGTCATCGTGGAATTCTCAAGTTCAGAAAGATGCAGCATGTCGTTGACAATCGTATTGAGCAATTCGCCATTGAAGTCAATCAGACCCGCGAATTTCTCAAGATAAGATTTTTTTTCACCTTCAGCACAATCCACAATCAACTTGCTGTATTCGTTGATGGCATGCAGCGGAACTTTTATACCACTGCTTATGTTGGTAATGAAGTCCGATTTCATCTTGCTCGCGTTAAGAGCCTCATCGCGGGCTACAATCACTTCCTTTTGCGCCTTCTGAAGATTCTCTTTCTCGCGTTGCAGCATACTGTTGGATTCCTTAAGATCTTTTGACAGACGGCGGGCATTGATATATAACCGATAGAGAATAAACAGGAATACCAGCATCACTATGATCGAAATCACACTGAACATAATTGTCCTCTTCTGCTGCGACATTGCATTATCCTGTTTCTCAAGTTCAAGCTTATACTTATCTGACTTGAGATCGTACACATCGTACATCACCTGAAGCTCCTTATACTTCTCGTAATCACGACTCTTGATAAAATCTTCAAGAATAGTATTATATTCCACCGATGCATCAAGGAGAGTAGGGTTATCATTTATCGCTTTCGACGCCTCGATCAGAAATCGCAGATAGGTACGACGGCGCGGACTGTTATGAGGCTTATTGATCTGACGCTTTATAACCGGAATCGCCTCACCGTAGCGTTCTTTCGCCATCAGATAAAACAGCGTGGGCGTCTCGTAATTCTGAAAATGGAGTATTGCGTCAGAATCGACTGCGGCATACGACAATGCATTCTTGTAATATTCATCGACGCTCGCTTTCTCAAGCTCAGAAAAGCATTGGAGCAATGCGCTGTATATGAGATAACGGTTATAGCTGTAATCACTGTACTCTCGGCCGTTACGGTGATATTCCGTCTCCATCGAGTCAAGATGATTCAGATATTTGAAATTATAGACTATCGCCTTCTCATAGTTTTCCGACCTGACGAACAGATCACTTGCCTGAGAATACACAAAATTACGAAGCGCATGACAACTTGACGGCAACTGATCGGCGATATCTACAAATTCATTAAAATATTTGTTTACAAGCTCTCCGCGGAACGATGTCGCAAGAAACGCACACACCGTGTGAGTAACCACGAGTTTATCGTAGATTTCTACCGGCGGATCATTGGCGATCTTCAATATCGTACTATGGAGAATATTCTGTCGGGTCGCTTCCGACGATGTACGTGCAAGCAAATTATTTCTCACCATGCACAGATACGCTATCGTCTGCTTCTTCATCTCTGAATGTGGCAGCCGGGATGCTTGTTTGAGAAGATAAACCAGGATCGAATCATTTGATGAAAAACGGTTAGCCAGCTCAATTACAATATCGTTTACCGCACTGTAATCCTTTGCGTCCTGCGCAACTTTAAGAACCAGTTTTCCTACGACACCATGCTGACTTCTCGTACTCAGATCATAAGCGTCATATAACATCCTGATACTATCATTGTAGTTCTTTGCGAATTTAAGACTGTCAAGCTTCTCCTGACGCATCACATACCTTTCGGCCGGAGTATTCTTAGGCTTAGCGTTTACATTAAACGACATCATTACTATAAACACTATCCCGAAAAATAATTTTAACAGATTCATGATTGGCACTGGCTACAATATTACTCCTACAAAAATAATAATTTCCTAAAACATTCGCCAAACATTAACTATTAAATATTCCTCTATTTGCTATCGCCACGATTGATTGGCTGCTGATTTCCGGAAACGGATGAGACTTCCGTTAAAAACACTCATGTCTACATCGCCCACTATCCCTTCTACTTTTCCCGAATGGGTATATTGCCAGAAGAGCCATTTAATATCATCGGAAGGAGTCGTGAATGAGCATATCCATAGCGGATATGACGAAAAATCACTCTCAAGATAACGCCTGTAACCCTTCTTATTGGTATAGAACATAACATCTATCTCGTGTTTCTCGAGATAATCGACCATATCGTGCAGACGAGCTACTATCGTATCCACCGGCACACCTGAAGCATTTCCCGAATCTTCGACATCGATCGCCACCGGCAGATCAACCGTCTTGTTCCACAATGCATTATACAGATTTATTCCCTGACTCAACCCCGAACGGTCAAAACGGAAATAATGATATACACCAACCTTAAGCCCCGATTCGCGTGCGAGTGAATAATTCCGCTCGAATACGCGGTCGTTCCATGTCACACCTTCCGTTGCCTTGATATAAACAAACTCAGCCGAGCGGGCAAGTATATTGAAATCGATCTCACCGTTATGAGCCGATATATCGATGCCGCGTACCGGATACGTCTCAGGCGACGGATTCGCTTCTCTCGCCGACGGTCTCAATATCAGGAACGACACGACCGACAGAATCAATACGGCGAACACTATCGTCAGGATCCTTACAGGATGTTCTCTCAGCGTTTCAAGCATGCCGATACTATTTTAGCTGCCACGAACATTGTCGAGAACACTGCCACTATAAGAGCCGAACACGGAACATTGATCACTGCCGACAAGAACAATCCGCATAATGAGCCGGCTACCGACAGCAATATCGAAAGCAGCATAACCGTCTTGAACCGGTGACAGAATATTTCCGCTATGATCTGAGGAAGTGTCAGCATCGACATCAGCAGCATGACACCTACAAGTTTTATTGTAAGAACTATGCACACAGCAACCATTACCGTCATCACCACCGACACGAAAGTGACAGGCAAAGATGACACGCGGGCAAAATCACGGTCAAACGCCACGGCAACAATAACGTTGAAATATCGTGCGAAGAAAACTATAAGCACTAACGTGAACAGAGAAAATATCAATATATCATTCCCGGTTATGGTGAGGATGTTTCCAAACAGGAAACTATTGAGTTCCGGTACATATCCCGGCGTCAGGAACACGAATATGACTCCTATGGCCATACCGATCGCCCACACCACCGCGATGGCCGAATCTTCCCTGATGCGGTAACGGGTCGACATGAATTCGACTCCAAGTGAGGACGCCACTGCAAAAACAGCTGCCATGAACAGTGGATTCACCCCGACAAAATAGCCGAGTCCAAGTCCACCGAAGCAAGCGTGGGTAATGCCGCCCGAAATGGCAACAAGACGCCGCGTGATGATATAGGTGCCTATTATGGCTGCCGCGACACTGATTATAAGAACCCCTGCCAACGCGTTCCGGAAAAATGGATAGCTGAACAACTCTATTAGTGACATGATGTAATCTGTAGGGTTACTGCTGCCGACGCGCTTCGGCAACGATCATCAACAATTCTTCTCTGATTGTATCGGGCAGACTGATACCGCGTAGCTGTACACTTCGGCCCCATCCGGCTATATCTTCCGGGATCAGCGTAAGCAGAACATCGCGGAACTGCTCTATCTCTTCATCGGTATAATCATCGGAGCTGCGGCCTATGAAAACGTCAAGTTCCTCATCATCGTAATATTCTATATCGGAACTTACTGAAGCGAGCAGTGAATCTTTCTCACATGTGATGTGCATTCCGCAACATTCTTCCTCACCACCCGAAATTTCCTGCACGGAATCAGCAGCATCGGGTTTATCGGCATCGCGACGGTGCAGAAGATAAAGTGGCAGACCAACTGCGACAAGAGCGCCTAATATAATCAATGATACAATCATGTCAATCTAACATTCCTCTATTTTAAATCCGGTCTCACGTAAATGGTCCCAATATCCGGGATAAGATTTTGACACGACTTCAACATCTTCGATAATTATACCGGGATGTTTAACCGCTGCCGGCGCGAATGCCATTGCCATACGGTGATCATTGTAGGTTGAGATACTGACCGGATTAGAGGGAATACCTGTCGAACCGTCCCACGTCAGCGTGTCACCGTGTTCTGCCTTCGCCCTGACGCCGAGTTTATGCAATTCTGCTTCAAGAGCGGCGAGCCGGTCGGTTTCTTTTGAAGGAAGCGTCGAGAGGCCGGTGATTCTGAACGGCATGGAAAGTAAAGCGGCGGTAACCGCAACTGTCTGTGCCAGATCGGGATTATCCGACAGATCCAGATCTATTGCTCCCACAGGGCGGTTTTCTTTTACAATCACCACATCACCGTCGCCACAGTAATTGGTTCCGACGCCGAATCTCGCGAAAATACGCGCTATTGACGAGTCACCCTGAAGACTGCGCTGAACAAGATTGGTAAACATTATATTATCAGCCACCCCTAAAGCCACGGCTTCATAATGATATGATGCCGATGTCCAGTCTCCTTCAGCCGGAACAGTATAAGGAGCATACTTTCCGGGGGTGACACTGATCGTATTATCGCTGAACATCACCGGCACACCGGCACGTATCATCATCATAACCGTCATGATGATATACGGCATTGACACCGGATTTCCTTTAAGTTTCAATATCAGACCATTCTCCATATACGGAGCGATCATCAACAGAGCCGACAAGAACTGAGAGCTTACCGACGCCGGCATCTCAACCTCGCCACCGGCAAGATGACTTCCCTTGATTATCAACGGAGGATAACCCACTTTTCCGGCATACTCAACTGTCGCGCCAAGACGCCTGAGCGCATCGACCAACGGCACTATAGGGCGTTCACGCATCCGTTCGCTACCGTCGAGCAACACTTTCTTCCCTTCCGACGCCGCAAAATAGGCGGTAAGAAATCTCATTGCTGTTCCTGAAGCCCCTATATTGATCTCGTCAGCGGTCGATTGGAGTGCGTTAAGCATCACATCCGTATCGTCACATTCGGCTGTCTTGCCCACTGACGATACGTCGCCCGCGAGAGCTGAGATTATCAAAGCCCTGTTGGATATACTTTTTGAAAGAGGTAATTCCACCCTGACCGATTTACGGCTACGGGGAGGAAATATTCTATAGTTCATGATTTCGCTGTTTATTTACCGATTGCATTTTTCAATCGGCATAATGCATCTATTATATTACCTCGCGATGTTCCTACATTCAAGCGCATATAACCCGCACCTTCCTCACCGAACATCACTCCGTCGTTCAGCGCGAGACCCGCTTTGCCAACAAATAGATCTACGAGCTGTTTTTGATCCAATCCGAGACCGCGGCAGTCGAGCCACACGAGGAAAGATGCATCGGGACGCACGACACTTATATGCGGAAGATTCTCTTTAACATAAGCCTCAACAGCGTCGATATTACCGCTTATATACTCCAGAAGAGAATTAAGCCACGGTTCACACTTATTGTAGGCTGCTTCAGTCGCAATAGTGGCTACAAACGTTGAATCGCAGAACTCATTCGCCTCAAGCCAACTGTAGAACGGAACCCTCAGTTCCTTATTAAGCACCACTGCCCACGAACTTACAAGTCCGGCGATGTTGAAAGTCTTTGACGGAGCGCCAAACATGATTCCAACCTTACGGGCATCTTCGCTGACCTCAAGAAACGATATATGCTTCTTCCCATCGAGCATAAGATCGCCATGAATCTCGTCGGAGACCACAATCATGGAATAACGGGCGGCAACGCGCGCAACCTCACGCAATGTGTCGGCACTCCACTGAACTCCTGCAGGATTATGAGGATTGCAGAGTATCATCATTCGTGGACGCTCGGCTGCGACCATCGATTCAAGAGCAGCGAGATTCATCTCGTATCCCTCAGCTGTTCTTACTAAAGGATTATTAAGCACTTTACGGCCATTACCCTCAATCACCATCTTGAACGGATGATAGACCGGCTGCTGAATCAGCACTTTGTCACCCGGCGCGGTAAAGAAGTTCACCGCCATGCCTATTCCTTTGACAATGCCCGGAATAAATGCGAGATCCTCGCGTACAATATCAAGATGATAATGACTGCGTACCCAGTTTATAATGGAATTCCAGTAGCTTTCAGGAACTGTGGCATAACCGTACACCCGATGACGGAACCGTTCCAACAGCGCTTCCGAGATTTCGGGTGCTACCTCAAAGTCCATATCCGCAACCCACATCGGGATAAGGTCAGGATTGCCATAACGTTCTTCAAGAGCATCAAATTTCAATGCTCCGCTCCCGCGACGTTCGGGAATATTATCGAAATTATAATCTTTCTGTGACATGCGATTTGTAATCTTAATGCAAAGATACTATTTTTTAAGTTTGCAGTTTCTTTAATCTCCAACTTATTTCAAACCCATCAGGCAATACCGGCAAAAACAACGGGAGACTGTGTCATCGGTAAACACAGCCTCCCGTTAAATCTTATGACCGGATTATTCTTCTACGCCGGCAAGTTCGGGATCAATCATGATACGTCCGCAATACTCACAGACGATGATTTTCTTGTGCATTCTGATTTCGAGCTGCTTTTGCGGGGGAATACGGTTGAAGCAGCCGCCGCATGCGTTACGCTGAATGTAAACTACGCCGAGACCATTACGGGCATTCTTACGGATACGCTTGAACGCGGTAAGAGTGCGTTCGTCGATTCTCGGTTCAAGTTCTTTAGCTTTGTCGCGCAGACGTTCCTCATCCTGACGGGTTTCCGAAACGATCTCCTCAAGTTCACGCTTTTTATCTTCCAGAATATGTTCGCGGTCGGCGAGATCATTGGTGGTCTTTTCAATCTCGGCTTTCTTGTTCTCGATCATTCGGTTGAACTCGTTGATATGTTTCTCACAAAGTTCTATCTCGAGAGTCTGGAACTCTACCTCTTTTGAAAGAAGATCGAATTCACGGTTATTGCGAACATTGTCGAGCTGCTCCTTGTAACGGCTGATTTTGCTTTGCGATTCTTCAATCTTAGCTTTCTCAGCAACAAGCTTGCGACGATATTCTTCAATTTCGGCATTGAAATTTCCGATACGGGTGTTAAGACGCGCAATATCATCCTCAAGGTCCTGAACTTCAATAGGAAGCTCACCACGGATAATTTTGATCCTGTCGATTTCAGAGAGTACGGTCTGAAGCTCGTAAAGCGCTTTCAGACGTTCCTCAACAGAGAGATTTTCGTTCGTTTTTTTATCGGTAGCCATCTATATGTATTACAAATAATTAACGGGATTTTTTTCTTTCAGAGATTTATAGACTGCAAAGTTAGGAAATTTTTCTGTAATAATCTGATAAAAAATATCTTTTGTGCATTCTTCACTCTCAAAATGACCGATGTCGACCAACAGGATTGAATCGGCATAGTCAATGAAATAGTTCAATTTACTGTCCGAAGTAATATATGCATCAGCTCCTGCGGCAATCGCATCGGTTATAAACTCAGCGCCTGCACCGCCGCAAAGCGCGACTTTCCTTATCACCGATGGAGCTGTTTCAGGAGAAGAACAGCGCGCAACCGGCGAATGGAACACCGACTTCACATGCCCGACAAATGTCAGCTGATCCATCGGTTCAGGAAGTACCCCTATCGCACCTGAACCGGGGTTGCCGGCCGGTGCCGTAAGGGTTTCAATGCTGTCAAGTCCGAGACGACGCGCCATTTCCCACGACACTCCTGCCAGAGGTGCATTGTCGATAGCCGTATGACAACTGTAGACTGTAACATCAGCCTTGATTGCGTCCACGATCACTTTTTCCACACGGTTACGGCCGGCTATCGTCTTGACACCGCGGAACATAACCGGATGATGAGTCACAATAAGATTGCAACCCAAAGCAACTGCTTCAAGGACGATATCAGATGTAAGATCGACGCATAGCAACACACCGGTGCAGACCCGGTCAACTGACCCGATCTGCAAACCTGTGTTGTCATAGCTTTCCTGCCAATTACGCGGGGCAACAGCCTCAAGGGCAGCGATTATGTCGCTTATCAGCATCGGCAAATTTTTTTATTCCTCCTCAACGAGAGCGATCGAAAGTTCATCAAGCTGTTTCTGATCGAGCGCTGCCGGTGCGTCGAGCATAACGTCGCGACCGCTGTTGTTTTTCGGGAATGCGATACAGTCACGGATACTGTCGAGACCTGCAAAAAGCGATACCCAGCGATCGAGACCGT
>CAZHHF010000060.1:0-10129 GCA_964531905.1 uncultured Bacteroides sp. | reverse complement strand
TATATGGCGACAGCGGTTCAACAACAGTCATAGTATCAGCATAGACTTTCTGCTCGAGTTGATCTACAGCCATTCGCAATGAGATCACCTCACGTTCGAGATCGGCATTGCGCCGTTGCAGATCCTCATTGATTTCATGGAGATTAAAATAGGAAGTAACCGAATTTGACATGTCGTAAACGGCAGCCGTCAGAGTCCCCGCCGATGTCATGTAGACATGCTGCTGATACGGATTGTTCTTGATCAACAGAATACACGACAGAATGGCATAGAATGCAAAAACAATCCACGACAGATATTTTAAAAGAAAATGGAGTAGATTTCTCATTATTGCAAGTCGGAATTATCGGTTACTCTCCTCACGTAATTTTCCGCAAACAGGGATACAGTCGCCTGCATCCCTGCATAGGAAATTTTATCTTCGACAGGACAATGCATCCCGTCAACCTGTTCTAACGGATAAGGAACGAGAAGTTATTAAGGTTCTTCAAAGCAACACCTGTCCCTTTAGCTACTGCAAGCAATGGATCTTCGGCAATATGGAACTGAATACCGATTTTGTCGGTCAGACGTTTGTCGAGACCGCGCAATAACGCACCTCCACCGGCGAGCCAGATTCCGTTACGAACTATATCGGCATACAATTCAGGGGGAGTCTGTTCAAGCGCACCAAGAACTGCTGCTTCGATCTTAGAGATTGATTTTTCAATACAATGCGAGATCTCCTGATAGCTCACGGGAATTTCCATCGGTAAAGCAGTCATCTGGTTGGGACCGTGTACAATGAAATCCTCGGGAGGATTCTCGAGTTCGGTCAAAGCCGATCCGACATTCATCTTTATAAGCTCGGCCGTACGCTCACCGACTCTGACATTGTGGGCGCGGCGCATGTGTCCCTGAATATCGTCGGTCAGGTCATCCCCGGCAATCTGTATACTCTTGTTTGACACAATGCCTCCAAGCGAGATAACGGCAATCTCTGTTGTTCCGCCACCTATATCCACAATCATATTACCTTCAGCAGCTTGCACATCGAGACCGATACCGAGAGCGGCAGCCATCGGTTCATATATCATATAGACATCCTGACCATTGGCATGCTCGGCAGAGTCGCGTACGGCACGGATCTCCACTTCAGTCGAACCGGAAGGGATACCGACAACCATTCGGAGCGAAGGAGAAAACCACTTGCTCTTCGCATTAGCTTTCTTGACAAGTCCGCGAATCATAAGTTCAGCAGCCTGGAAGTCGGCGATCACACCTTTACGCAACGGACGAACGGTTCTGATGCCTTCATGCTCCTTACCTTGCATCTGCTGTGCCTCCTTACCAACTGCGATAAGCTTGTCGGTACGCTTATCGAGAGCCACGATCGACGGCTCGTCGATCACAATCTTATCATTATGGATTATGATCGTGTTTGCCGTACCGAGGTCTATAGCGATTTCTTTTGTCAGTGAAAAGAATTTCATCTTCTGAAATTGAAAGGGTATTGAAATTTTTAATGTTTGAAATGACGGAAGCCGGTCATTACCATAGCGATACCGTTAGCATTGCAATATTCAACGGAATCGTTATCACGGATCGATCCACCGGGCTGGATAACAGCATTCACTCCGGCCTTAGCTGCGATTTCCACACAGTCGGCAAACGGGAAGAATGCATCGGAAGCCATCACTGCACCATTGATATCGAAGTTGAACGAACGGGCTTTTTCTATAGCCTGACGAAGAGCATCAACACGTGAAGTCTGTCCTACGCCGCTTGCAATCAGCTGACGGTTCTTTGCAAGAACTATTGCATTACTCTTGGAATGTTTAACAATTATATTGGCAAACAACAGATCATCAATCTGTGACGGTTCGACAGCCTTATCGGTAACCTGGCGGAGATCGGCAGGAGTTTCACGATGCATGTCACGTTCCTGCATAAGCGCTCCATTAAGTATCGAACGGAACTGCTTGGTTGTGTCAAGCGGCTGTTTCTGAACAAGTACGATACGGTTTTTCTTAGAGAACAAGATTCCGAGAGCCTCAGGTGTATATGACGGGGCTATCACAACCTCAAAGAAAATCTTGTTGACTTCTTCGGCTGTTTCGTAATCGATCTCGCGGTTGGCGACAAGCACACCGCCAAAGGCAGAAACCGGATCGCCGGCAAGAGCGTCGATCCATGCTTCACGAATTGTTGAACGGGTAGCTACACCACATGCATTGTTGTGTTTAAGCACCGCAAAAGTCGGTTCATCAAATTCTGAGATCAGCGAAACTGCAGCATCGATATCAAGAAGATTATTATAAGAGATATCCTTACCGTGGAGTTTTTCAAACATAGCGTTGAAATCACCGAAGAAAAATCCTTTCTGGTGCGGATTCTCGCCATATCGCATAGGTATCTCTCCATCAATAGCAACGCGCATCGCCGACGGAGTTTCGAATGTAGAATCAAAATAATTGAAAATAGCCGAGTCATAGGCCGAAGATACGGCAAACGCTTCTTTAGCGAACCAACGGCGCTGATCGAGAGTTGATTGCGCTCCTGACTGCTGAAGCATGTCGCGAAGTGCATGATACTGCATTTTTGAGGCAACGATAACAACATCATTGAAGTTCTTTGCAGCACCTCGGATAAGTGAAATTCCGCCTATATCGATTTTTTCTATAATATCAGCTTGAGACGCACCCGATTTAACTGTATCGACAAAAGGATAAAGATCAACAATTACAAGATCTATCTCAGGGATCTCGTACTGAGCGATCTGTTCACGGTCACCATCGTTATCACGACGGTTCAGAATTCCTCCAAAAACTTTAGGGTGGAGAGTTTTAACTCGCCCCCCGAGAATAGAGGGATATCCTGTAAGATCCTCAACTGAATCACAGGGAACGCCGAGCGATTCGATAAAGGTGCGTGTTCCTCCGGTAGAAAGAAGCTTAACACCTTGATTATGAAGCATTGTTATTATCTCATCCAATCCATCCTTGTGGAAAACCGACACAAGGGCAGTCTTAATTTTTCTAATGTCTGACATTCTATAAATTCTTTTATACCAATTAGATTACAAAATTACCTTTTTTCACCCAAACAGGCAAAAAAATATCGAACTTTGGAACTGTTGCAAGTGTTATTTTTTACAAACAACGATTATTTAATAATTATGAAAAATATAGGAATATTCTACGGGTCCACTACTGGGACAACAGAAGCGATAGCACATAAAATTGCTAAACAACTTAAAGTCGACGAAAAGGATGTACACAATGTTACCGATACTGCTCCTTCAGATCTTGGAGACTATGAAACAATCATCTTAGGTTCAAGCACTTGGGGCAACGGTGATTTGCAGGATGATTGGTACGATTTCCTCAAAGGCATCGAAGTTCTTGATCTGCACGGAAAGAAAGTAGCGTTGTTCGGTTGTGGTGATGAAACCATGTCTGACACGTTCTGCAATGCTGTCGGAATAATCTATGAACATCTCCGTAACACAGGTGCTGAGTTCATAGCCCCATACGATACCGTAGGATATGAATTCGGAAACACATCGGCCTACATCGACGGCAAACTCGCTGCAGGTCTGTTAATCGATGAAGTCAACCATCCCGAAGCTACTGATATCAGAGTGCGTGGTTGGGTCAAGGAAGTAGAAGATGCTATCAAAAAATAAGATCGGCAACCATCGCGAGCGACTCTACAATTATCGCCGGATGTTTTTCGGATGCTAAATTCTCAAGTGACTGCGGGTGAATATTTCGTGTGTCGCCGACAATCATTACAGTTATCCAGCCACGCGAATTTGCCGCCTCAAAGTCCTTAGCCGGGTTATCACCGACATAGACATATTTTTTATCAGGATACAACGTCTCGAGTAGCTTAAAAGCTTCTCCTGACGTTTTTTCTGTTCCAATTTCTTCAGATACGAGTACCGTATCTATAAGATTTTCAATACCGAGAGCCACCAATTTTCCTCGCTGCCGCCGAGACCATCCGTCAGTAACAACAGCAATAATGATTCCTCGTTTGCATAACTCCGTCAGCAATGCTTTCGCGCCTTCCGTATCGGCAAGAGGAGCCTTTCCGGAACGATAGTATTCTATGGCTTCGCTACACGATGGAGGTTCGAGTAATTCAAACGCCTCATAAGGCTTACCGATCGACTGCATCTGTTCATATAACCTCTCATTACCTGCTGCAATAATTCTGAAAACAGAATCGACATAATCAGCTTCTTTATAAAGCGTATCATCAAGATCAAACGCGATCAGCAGATTACGGGGCGATTGTATCATTTATTGCATTAATTTATATTTCAATTCAAGGAATCAATTGAATTTAATATCAGTCTTTCTTGTAATTCAAAGTTGTATCACCAAGCATATATTCAGCCAGATAAGGACTGCGGCAAATTATCCTATCGACAAGCAACGTAACAGCCACTATACATATCGATGCGACCACCGACACGATAAGAGTTGGAACGAAATCAAGTCCTGTTGCACGCAGCGGATCCTGGAGAAACGGCATCGGGAACAAGAAGAAGTAATGGAGAAGGTAAACCGACAGACTGCGGTTTCCGATATAAGTCCATAATGATGCGAACCGACGCTGAAAAGAAGATGCATCAGATGAATAAGCGAACTCACTCCACGGTTTGACAAGTGCGATGCCCACAACAGCAAGTGCGATATGCAAAAGCGGGGCCGATATCATAAATACTAAACGATGAATCATCGGAAATTCCCAGGGATATGACAATCCGTATATCAGTATCCCCGACACTATGAGGGCAACCGTATATACTTGCGGACGAGAGACTGTTCGCTGAAACCATCCTGAAAATTTTCGGGCGAATACTCCAGCCATAAATGCCGGGAAGAATGCAGTTACCAATTCCATACTGAGGAGATTGTATAAAGCACTTCCAACATTTGATTCACCCACCGTAATAAGCAGAAACCACACGGCCACAACAATAAGTATCTGCACCATTGTTGATTTAAGCCTGCTCAACAGTACTGATACAGCACCATACAATAACAGTATTTCAAAAAGTGTTATCGTGAACCAGTATCCGTTTTTATATTGCGACAACCACATCCCGCTCCACGACATATCAAGTGGACTATGCAACCCGCTATGCGGAAAATATATCATCCATATCAATCCGCAGATCACTCCGGGAATCACCAGACGCCTGAAACGTTTCCAGAATGAGGGAACTATGAATGTTTCTTCCCCGATATATTTATATGTGAAATATCCGCTTATGAAAAAAAATAGCGGCATGTGAACCTGTCCTATAAATTTAAACAGGAATGCACGGTCTATTTCACGGATACACATTGTCAGCACATGCCCCATGACAACAAGAAATATTGCCAAACCTTTGAGCATGTCAAAATAATAAAGACGTCTACCCGGTGCTGTCATATTATATTTTTTAACCTTACAAAGGTATATATTATTTCTTAATTGCCTATCAACGTTGCCATATTACTTTCATAATACAATTTCTGCAATCGAAATCGAGCAGAAACTTATTGGACGAAGATTTCAGATAAAGCGGCGATGGCAACCTGTCGGACCCTTTCTGTTTTAAACATGCGCCAAGCTCGCGGCGCAGACAATAACGGCACTCCATCACCTGAACATCTCCCCGGTCGCCCGGTTTCTTTTCTTCTTCCAAAGCGTGTTCTATCGATGTCGCTCCGTGATCACGATAAAACTTTTCTGCAAGACGATTGGCGACATTATCGCGCGGCGTTAGATTCTTTTTATAATCAAGACCTTTATCCTCACGCCTATAATCGTAATGATATGCGGCTTTCATCGCGGCTTCGAGAAGATCGACAGCTTCGCGACGCAACGAAGCGAGCATAGATACCGGAATAAAATCATCGTCGGATAAACGGTCTTCAAGTGAAGCGATACGGAACGTAGTGTCACCAAGTTTTTCAAGCACCCTTCTTCGTGCTGCACGTTGCGGAACACGAGCCGGTGATATTTCAACTGATTGCCCGACTGTAATACCGATATCATGCCGCTGAGTCAGTTTCATTTCTAAAGCTATATATCCCTCAGAAACACGTCGAAGAACCATATCGACCGGAATAAATCTTACCGCGGTTCTCCCTTCCATTTCTATGTCGCGCATGCGGTCACGGTTACGATACAACATAGTTCCACGCTTTATCATGACCGGTTCCCTGAAATATATACGTTTACCATCTACGCGGTTGGCACGGAAGCCGTTAAATCGACCTGAAGCATCAAAAAATCCAAGACCGTCACCATTAGAAATAGCTTTGTCACCATCTATAACAACGTAATTCTTCGATACTTCTATAACACGCCCAACCTGACACCCGATTGACTTAGGAGTGTCGATAGATGCAATATTCCGCTGACGGGGTTCCGTAAGGAAGTAAGATGTGAATCCGCGGTTAAATGAACGTTCGAGCGACGGAACGAAATTAAGTTCCACTTTCCCGATAGATGCACGGCAATATCGTTCAGGCGCCGATTCTATTATTCTGTCAAGGGCTTGTCTATAGGCTGCTGTCACATTCTTGACATAAGATACATCTTTAAGGCGTCCTTCTATCTTAAACGATGATACACCGGCATAAAGCATCCTGTCGAGATAATCAATCCGGTTCATGTCCTTAAGCGACAACAAATGTTTTGACGCGATCAAAACATTTCCGTCGGCATCGGTAAGATCATACGGCAGACGGCACATTTGAGAACATTCACCGCGATTGGCACTTCGTCCGGTCGCAAGCAACGATGCTCTACAATCTCCACTGAATGAAACGCAAAGCGCGCCATGCACA
This sequence comes from uncultured Bacteroides sp., assembly GCA_964531905.1. Lineage (GTDB taxonomy): Bacteria > Bacteroidota > Bacteroidia > Bacteroidales > Muribaculaceae > CAJUPY01. The sequence goes on along the minus strand of CAZHHF010000060.1, from coordinate 3,293 downwards.
AATGCTTCCAGAGGCACCGAAACGCTATCGGCAATTGCCGAAATTTCATCGAGCGATAATTCGCGGGCCAATACAATCTGCGAAAAGCCGACACTTTCGAGAAAACGTGCTTTTTCAGGAGTACGAGTATCACATTGAGTACTGGCATGAAGGGATATAGGAGGTATATTCATTTTCAGAATCGACATATCCTGCACAATTAGTGCATCGACACCGATCCTGTAAAGATCATTAATTAATTTTTCGACACCCGTGATCTCATTATCATATATGAGTGTGTTTACCGTCACATATACTTTAACATTGAACCTATGGGCATAGTCGACCACGTCCTTTATATCGTCGACCGAATTACCGGCGGCAGCTCGCGCGCCATGTGAGGAAGCACCCATATAGACTGCATCGGCACCATGATCTATTGCTGCGATAGCCGTAATCTTATCACGGGCAGGGGCGAGTAATTCAATCGGGCGTGGATTGATAACTTTATTCATCTTCAACGACAGAAGAATGTTAACCAATTAAAATAGAACAGTGTACCGTGGGCTAACCAATCTGCAACATATCCTTTATCGGGATTATTGTCGATATAGTAATTCACAGGTATTGCCGGATTCATTCCTTTTGATAAATCACGGCGATATTCCATATCAAGAGTATCGGGAGCATACTCCCAGTGTCCCATCACGTAAAACTGACGTCCTCCATTTCCGGAGATCAGATGCGGACCACAACCGGGATTCTCAATCAGCACATTCAGATCGTCATACCGGCTAAAATCATCACATGCTATCCCGGTATTCCGGCTACAAGGCACATTGAAACTCATATCGAATCCGGTAACAATATCATTGTCAGGCACGATAACATCATGAAGATATACCCCCGAAAGTTTCTCAGGTAAAACCCGTTTGTCAATTCCGTATTTATGAAACAGACCTGCAAAAGCGCCCCAGCATATATAAACAGTCGAATTGACATTAACATCACACCAGTCCATAAATCGCGTGAGTTCATTCCAATAATCAACATCACTGAATTCATAAAGCTCTACCGGCGCCCCGGTAATGATCATTCCATCATAATGGCGGGTCATCGCAACATCAGATGGAATATAATACTCATCCACGCGCTGTTGAGATGTATTTTTTGACTTATGGGAACTCATTGATATAAAATCGACTTCTATATCGGCCGGATATCGGTCAAGGATTCTCAATAGGTCTGACTCCGTTCGTTCCTTTAACGGCATCAGATTAACAATACCTATTTTCAGCGGTTTGCATAAAGCAACGCCGCGGCGGCTCCTTAAAGCCTCCGCGACGGGAAATTTTTCTTTCAATATTACTGACATCAGGACTGCGAGCTATTTATTATCGTCAACCTTATTATCTTCATTACCCTTTGCCGATGCATCTTCGGGTTTATCCTTTACCGATTTCAGCTCTTCGGCATCGACATCAACAGGAATCGGAGGAGGCACAGGAATATTATCATCTTTTTTCGGATCCTGGCGCTGCTGCGCTGCAAGAATCTCATCGGTACGCGATGTCCACTGGCGTTTACCAAAGATGCGCTCGACATCCTCAGTAAATATAACCTCACGTGTAATGAGAGTCTCGGCGAGCTGTCCATGTCCGTCGGCATGTTCTTTAAGAATAGCCTTTGCCCGTTCATACTGCTCGTTTATAATTCGCGACACTTCTTCATCGATCAGTTTCGCACGTTCATCGCTATATGGCTTCGAGAATCCGTAATCCTGCCCGGTCGAATCATAATAACAGAGGTTCGGTAGACGATCACTCATACCATAATACACTACCATCGCATAAGCCTGCTTTGTAACTCTTTCAAGGTCATTGGCAGCTCCGGTAGAGATATGGCCGAGGAACAGTTCTTCAGCAGCACGACCGCCAAGAGTCGCGCACATTTCATCAAGAATAGCCTGCGTAGGAGTTATCTGGCGTTCTTCAGGGAGATACCATGCAGCGCCAAGTGCTTTACCGCGTGGAACGATTGTCACCTTTATCAAGGGATTTGCATAACGCAGGTGCCATGAAATCGTAGCATGCCCGGCTTCGTGAACGGCAATGGCACGCTTCTCCTCATCAGTTGTGATTTTCGAGCGCTTCTCAAGACCACCGATAATTCGGTCAACAGCATCAATAAAATCCTGACGCTGAACAGTCTTTTTATTGTGGCGTGCTGCTATCAATGCAGCCTCGTTACATACGTTAGCGATATCAGCGCCCGAGAAACCGGGAGTCTGGCGCGCGAGCAAATCAACATCGACACTATTATCTATCTTGATATTCTTAAGGTGAACGTTGAAGATCGCCACACGATCATTCAGATCGGGCAGTTCAACATAGATCTGTCGGTCAAAACGTCCGGCACGCAAAAGGGCTTTATCCAGGATATCGGCGCGGTTTGTTGCGGCAAGAATGATAACACCGCTATTAGAGCCGAAACCATCCATCTCGGTAAGCAACTGATTCAACGTGTTCTCACGTTCATCGTTAGCACCCATATTCGGATTCTTACCACGCGCACGTCCAACCGCATCAATCTCATCGATAAAGACAATACATGGGGCTTTCTCCTTTGCCTGACGGAAAAGATCACGCACACGTGAAGCTCCTACACCGACAAACATCTCCACAAAATCACTACCCGACATTGAGAAGAACGGCACATCGGCCTCACCTGCAACAGCTTTAGCCAATAGTGTCTTACCGGTTCCCGGAGGTCCTACCAGGAGCGCACCCTTAGGAATTTTACCTCCAAGATCGGTATATCTTTGCGGATTCTTGAGAAACTCAACGATCTCCTCAATTTCGGTTTTAGCCTCGGATAAGCCGGCCACATCTTTAAAAGTGACTTTCATCGGACCATCCTTATCGAAGATCTGAGCTTTGGATTTGCCAACATTGAACACTCCTCCGGCTCCGCCATCCTTACCCGACATACGTTTCATTATGAAGAACCAGAAACCTATCAGAAGAATAACCGGACCGAATGTCCATAATAGTGAGGAGAAATCACTGCTCTTCTCATATTTTACTTCGCCGTTGAACACACCTTCACGCTGCCACTGCTCGATCTTGTCCTGCAGTTTGTCGGCCGAAGGTATCTCCGTAACGATTTTTGCGGGAATTTTCGATCCTGATTTATACTGACTTGCAGGAAAGCGCTTCGCCGCAAGTGAGTCGCTGAGTATCGCTTCTGCTATATTCTTATTTGTATACACAACTATTTTCTCAACGCCTCCGGTATTCACATCTTCCTCAAAA
>CAZHHF010000059.1:0-10253 GCA_964531905.1 uncultured Bacteroides sp. | reverse complement strand
TTTGAAAACAATCTTACTCCGATTTTCTGTATCGGTGAAGTTCTTGAAGAACGTGAAAACGGATCTTATCTCAACGTAGTTAAAAAGCAGATCGAGGACGCTCTCTTCCACCTTTCAGCTGATGAATTCTCTAAAATCATCCTCGCTTACGAACCCGTATGGGCAATCGGAACCGGCAAGACCGCTACCGATGATCAGGCTGAGGAAATGCACGCATTCATCCGCGGTGTGATCGCTGATAAATATGGCAAGGAAGTCGCTGAGAACACTTCGATTCTCTACGGCGGAAGCTGCAAACCTTCTAATGCTCCCGCACTTTTTGCTAAACCTAACGTTGACGGCGGTCTTATCGGCGGTGCATCGCTCGATGCAGAGTCGTTCATGGGTATCGTTAACGCATTCTGATATTAAAACTGACAATATTGAAATCCGCGCCGTCGGTTAGAATTGACGTCGCGGATTTCAACTTTTAAAATTTCCGGGAAACATTCATGGAATCAGTTATGGCAAAGGTGAAATCTGTGTTGCTGACATTGTTACTCTCAATGTTGGTTATGCCGGCTTCGGCAAGTCCTGACGATATAGTTGAAAAAATCTCTCGCGACAGTATAATAACCGTTGTACAGCCGTCGCGGCTGAAAGACCGGCTTGTGATGCGTGAGACCAACCAACCGGCTCATGTCGATGAGCCGTCGGTGACATCTGTCGATCCTGACGATATGGAGGAACAGCAACCGTCGGCCCAGAATCATCGCGTGGCAGGTTTCCGCGTTCAGGTGTTTTCCGATAATAATGCGCGTACGGCTAAGAATGAGGCGCGTGTGAAAGCCAACTCGATCAATGAGGCAATTCCTCATTACCGCACTTATGTGACGTACGATGCACCATATTGGCGACTCAAGGTGGGTGATTTCAGATTGCGCGCCGATGCTGAGGCTGCCGCCGATGAAATCAAGCGCCTGTTCCCGTCATATAGCCGTGAGGTAAGAGTGGTGCGTGATAGAATCAATGTGAAATTATAATCAGTCCAAATCATGCAGACACTATCCGACGAAGAAAAAATTGAATTACTCGCTTCACATTTCAAAGAGATAATCAAAATCATCGGTGAGGATGAATCGCGCGAAGGATTGATGAAAACTCCGGTCCGCGCTGCAAAAGCTTTCTATTATGCTTGTCAGGGCTACCGGCAGAATCCTGCCGAAGTGCTGCAGCAAGCTATTTTCGAGCATGCCGGATCACGGATGATAATAGTGAAGGATATAGAGTTCTACTCATTCTGTGAACACCACATACTTCCGTTTTTCGGAAAAATTTCGATAGGTTATATTCCCGACGGTAAGATGGTGGGATTGAGTAAACTTGCCCGACTCGTCAACGTGTATGCTCGTCGCCTGCAAGTGCAGGAAAGACTCACCTCGCAAGTGTGTCACGATCTTTATCGTGAACTTGGTGCAAAAGGTGTTATGGTGAAATGTGAGGCCGAACATCTGTGCATGAAGATGCGTGGAGTGGAAAAGCAGGACTCGTCGACCACTACAACTGATTACTGTGGTCAGTTTGAGACCGACCCGGCATTGAGGGCCGAGTTTCTCGAAGCTCTACGATAGAATCTCTCTACCATGAAAAAAAGTTATCTCTCTCTATGGCTGTTGCTTGCAGCCGCTTTTGCCCTGTTCTTTATCTTGTCGTGTTTCGATTCTCCGAAACTGTTTGGCCATGAGTTTAAATCAACCGGCATGGCCGATGTGATAATGAAAAAAACATCCTGCCCGGAAATAACTGAAAAATCTCCGGCGGCGTCCGACGAAGTTGTTGAGCCGGTTCCGGCATTTCCTGTCCCGGTTGATACTGCTTCACAATGTATCCTGTTTATCGGTGATTCGATGCTCGCCGGTCTGTCGCCCCGACTTGCCGCCTATACACGGGCTTCGGGCCATAAGCAGTATTCGGTTATATGGTATAGTTCTACCTCTCAGATATGGGCTGAGAGTGATAAGCTTGCCAAATATATCGATAATCTTAAACCCACGTTCATTTTTATATGTCTGGGCGCTAATGAACTGATGGTTCGTGATATAAAAGAAAAACGCCGTCAATTTGTGGAAAAAATAGTGTCGGTTATCGGTGATATACCGTTTTTATGGATAGGCCCGCCGAACTGGAGAGATGACACCGGCATAAATGAACTTATTGAGGAATCGGTTCCCGCAGGATCCTACTTCAAGAGTGCGGGAATGAAATTTGACCGCAAGAAAGATGGTGCGCACCCTACGTCAGCAAGTGCGTCGCTTTGGCTTGACAGTGTCATCAGGTGGATGCCACTTCATTCCAATCATCCGATCAGATTCTGTGACCCTTCGGAGGAGAAAGCACGTCCCGAACGAATTTTTATCCATTCACCTGAGGAACGCTGACTGCCATGACCGATCTTTCGACTGTTATCCATAACATAGGGTCGCTGTTAAGATACTCGGCCGATTCCCCGATGCTATTTTCCAGCGGGCTTTTCTGGGGACTGTTCCTGTTGTTTCTGCCGGTCTATTCCATGTTGAAGAACAATAGGCTCAGAATGGTTCTGTTTGTTATCGGTTTCAGTCTATTTTTCTACTATAAGTCAAGCGGATGGTTCCTGCTGTTGCTTGTCGCAACATCGTTGGTCGACTGGATAATGTCGCGCATGATGGTTCGTGTCGGCTCGCAAGTATTACGCAAATGTTGCGTTGCATTCTCAGTGGTTCTATCTCTGTCGATACTCGGTTATTTCAAGTATGCCAATTTTTTTCTGTGGAATTGGAATCAGATGGTCGAGGGCAATTTTCAACCGCTTGATATTATTCTCCCCGTGGGAATATCGTTTTATACATTTCAGTCGATCAGCTACATCATAGATGTTTACCGTGGTTCAGTGCGTCCGACAGAAACATGGATCGAGTATCTCTTCTTTCTTTCGTTTTTTCCGGCGCTTGTTGCCGGTCCTATCGTTCGGGCCGATTATTTCATACCGCAGATCAAGGCTAACCGTGGTGCTACCCGCGATGAAATATTTACAGGTTTCTGGCTTGTTATTCTCGGAGTATTGAAAAAGGCGGTGATAGCAGATTATATATCGCAGTATAATGATCTTATTTTTGCATCGCCAACAGGTTACAGCGGGTTTGAGTCGCTGATGGGAGTGATAGGGTACACGATGCAGATCTATTGTGATTTTTCAGGCTACTCCGACATGGCGATAGGCATAGCCATGATAATGGGTTTCAGTCTGGCTATAAATTTCGATTTTCCTTACCGTTCTACATCACTTACTGAATTCTGGCGTAGATGGCACATTTCCCTTTCCTCATGGTTGCGTGATTATGTGTATATTCCGCTCGGTGGAAACCGAAAAGGAACTTTGCGAACCTATATTAATAATTTTCTTACTATGCTTATAGGTGGACTTTGGCACGGTGCTGCGTGGAAATTTGTTTTTTGGGGAGCTATGCACGGTGTGGGTCTCGCCGTGAATAAGGCGTGTCGACCGGTTACTGTCCGTATGGAACATTTTAGATGGTTCCGTATTGCATCATGGTCTCTCACCATTCTCTATGTTTCGTTCCTATGGATATTCTTCCGTGCCGATTCATGGCACGATTCATGGCTGATTGTCGAAAATATATTCTGTAATTTCTCTCCCGACCATATAATCCCATTTTTTAAAGTCAGATATGTGTGGGCGGCGATGATGGTGCTGATCATTGGCTCACATGCAGTTCCACGCAATATCTATGACCGGGTCGCCGGTTGGTTCGTGACTTCGCCCTGGATTGTGAAATTCCTTCTGTTTGTGCTTGTTGTTCAGGTCGTTGTTGAATTCGCGGGAGAGGATGTAGCTCCGTTTATATATTTTCAGTTTTAATAACCTTTACGGTATTTGTCGGGGTCAATATCTTCAAGAATACTGAGATATGAGTTGTAGCGCGATCGGGCGATACGCTGTTGTTCGAGTGCTTCAAGAACCGCGCAGTGAGGTTCATGAGTGTGTGTGCAGTCGCCGTATCTGCAATCGCGTCCTATTTCGAAAATTTCAGGGAAATAATGACTCACCTCGTTACGTTCCATCTCGATGGTTCCGAATCCTCTCACTCCGGGTGTGTCTATTATCCATCCGCCGTTATCTCCCGGCAGTTGAAACATCTCGGAGAAAGTCGTGGTGTGCATCCCGGTGTCGTGAATATCGGAAATCTCAGCGGTCTTAAGGTTGAGCCCCGGTATCAATGAGTTTATTATAGTAGTTTTACCAACACCCGAATTCCCTGAAATCAGGGTTGTCTTTCCTCCGAGAAATTCACGCAGTGAATCGATTCCGTTACCAGTGAGTCCTGAGATTTCGAAAACCTTGTATCCGATTGAACGATATAGATAAGCAACTGCATCAAGCAGTTCCTTATCTTCACTTTCAGTGAGCAGATCGGTTTTATTGATCACAATCACGGCCGGAACACGATAAGCTTCGGCGGTAGCGAGGAAGCGGTCAATGAATGTTGTCGATGTTGTGGGGTGGGACAGGGTGGCTATCAGTGCTGCGCAATCGAGGTTGGATGCAAGGATATGGGATTCTTTCGAAAGATTGCTCGCGCGGCGTATGATGTAGTTACGTCGCGGACTGATGGCAGTTATGAATCCGGTTGAGTCATCGTTAGGCGTCACGGTAACGATATCGCCCACGGCTACCGGATTGGTTGTTCTTATTCCTTTAAGCCGGAAATTTCCTTTTATCTTGCACTGGATCTCATTGCCGGTAGCGTTGTCCCTGACGATATACCAGCTTCCTGTATTTCTGATTACAAGTCCTTCCATATATAAACTCTACAAACGTATCATTGCCATTGTTCGCGCAGACCGCTCCGGATGGTTTCAAAAGTATCTTTCATCGTTTCGTGGATTTCGCTGTCGGTCAACGGCGCATCAACCGGCTTATGGATGGTAAGAATTATTTTGCCATATTTTGGAAGAATGGCAGTTCGCGGCATCACTTCAAAAGCACCGTCGATCGTAACCGGTACCAGCGGCATCTTGAATTCCGATGCAAGCTGATAGGCTCCGCGCTTGAAACGGCCCATTTTGCCGGTAAAAGTACGTGAACCTTCGGGAAATACTACAAGTGACCCGCCGTTTTTTAATTGGGATTCGGCCGCACGCATCGTATTTATGATCGCTGTCGAACTTGAATTGTCGACGAAAATATGTCCGGCACACTTGCATGCGAACCCGACGAAAGGAATTTTTTCAAGACTCTTTTTCATCATCCATTTGAACCGATGGTCGAGATATCCGTATATGGCGAAAATATCGTATGCACCCTGATGATTGGCGATAAAGACGTATGAACGTTTTCTGTCAATATTCTCATGCCCTGTGACTTTGACTCTGACAAGCGATAAAAGGCAGAATGCTTTTGCCCACAAATGAGGCGGATAGTAACCCCACCATCCGTTACGTGAAACAATGGAGCCGGCAGCTGTTACTAAAGCGGTAATAATTGTCAGCACCAGCAGAACTGGAAATGCGAAGCAGAACTGATAGATTCGGTAAAGAATAAGCATTGACGTTTTTTTAATTGTGAACTACAAATTTATGGACTTATTTTTAAAAATGCCGTATCTTTGTGTGAAAAATCATAGTTATAATAATGCTGATATGCGTTGCTCCGCTTCAGGGTTTCACCGAAGCTCCTTTCCGGCATTTTCATTCCCGTATTTACGGAGGAGCCGATTATTATTTCTCACCGTTCGTAAGAATCGAACATGGTGAGCCTCGCCGGCGCGATATGAATGATATCAGGTCGGAACTAAATAAGAATCATCATGTTGTTCCGCAGATAATCTTCAGGGATATACACGAGTTTGATATTCTGGTCGAGGAAGTGGCGCGTTGCGGTTACGGGGAGATTGACCTGAATATGGGATGTCCGTTTCCTCCACAGGTTAACCGCGGGCGGGGAGCCGGAACACTTCTGAACAAGAGTTTGCTTGAGGAGGTAGCCGCGCGTACTCAGCAACTGCCAGAGATAAACTTTTCGGTAAAGATGAGGCTCGGTGTCAAGTCGGCCGCTGAATCGTTTGAATCAGTGACATTCCTGAATTCCATGAAACTCTCTCATGTTACGGTTCATCCTCGTATAGCCGTTCAGCAATATAGCGGCGAACTGATGCTCGATGATTTTGCCGATTTGTCGCATCAACTGAAACATAGGGTTATTTTTAATGGAGATATTCTGTCACCCGACGATATTGATCGGGTTATGCAGATGTTCCCCGATCTTTATGGTATAATGATAGGACGGGGAATTCTAAGACGCCCGTCACTGATTGCCGAATGGCGTGACCGCAGATCATGGGATAATGATGCGAAAAAAGAGAAATTACTGGAACTGCACGCCTGCATTTTCGATCATTATGCGTCAACGCTATGTGGCGATTCGCAGATTCTGTCGAAGATCAAGCCGTTCTGGGAATATCTCGAAAGTGAGATAGGGTCGAAGCAGGCGAAAAGAATCCGTAAATCGAAGTCGGTCAGTGATTATTTATCGGCTGTGAATGGAATATGACATGAATTCAATATGTATGATTGGTCGATTTTAAGAAATATGACTAACTTTGCATATTAATGAATATGAAAAAAATTGCATTATATCTATTTGCTTTCATAGTCCCTTTCTTTTCAGTGGCTCAGGATGCTCCCGAAGTATCGCTGATTATATGCGATCCCGGGTCGGATATATATGAGCTTGAGGGGCATGCTGCCATGCGTTTCCGCTTTTCCGACGGACGCGACGTAATCGTAAACTGGGGACTTTTTGATTTTAATTCTCCTAATTTCATTTATCGGTTTGTGAAAGGAGAAACCGATTATCGCGTCGGTACATCTCCGGCGGTATATTTTATTGATGCTTACGGGCGACATAACCGCCGTGTAACCGAATACCCGCTGAACCTCACGCCCGATGAGGCGTTGAGAGCATTGGAAGCTGTGGAAAACAATCTTCTCCCAGAAAATGCGGTTTACCGGTATAATTACGTGAAAGATAACTGTTCTACACGCCCTGTTGCGATAATCGAGAGAGCTGTCGGTGACTCGATCTCTTTTGAGATGCCTGACAGACTCGATTCACCTGAAGTGAGTTTTCGCGATGTAATGTCGTATTATCACACTAACTATCCCTGGTATCAGTTCGGTATAGATCTTGCACTCGGTTCGGGAATTGACTATCCGCTGAGTGTGAGGGAGCGTATCTTCGCACCTGTCCTTCTCGAACGGATGTTGTCAGATGCAAAATTCGCCGATGGCCGCCCGGTAGTCACCGGAAGAACATATCTTAATGGTATTGAGGAAAATGTATCGGTTGCCGGACCTACTCCGTGGTATCTTACCCCGCTTGCAATATCGATTGTAGTGTTGATACTCACGGTTTTGATCTCGTTACGGGACTTGCGGCGCAATGCGGTTACCCGATGGTTCGATGCTGTACTATTCTCCATTTTCGGAATGGCCGGGTTGCTTCTTACGTTCCTGATCTTTGTGTCGGTCCATGAAGCCACGTCACCCAACTGGCTCTATTTGTGGTTGAATCCATTTGCGTTTATTTATGTGGTTGGTATGTGGATAAAACGCATGCATTGTTTGGTGTATTGTTATCAAATTGTTAACTTTGTAGCGTTGATAAGTCTGCTGATAATCGGATTGTTAGGTGTGCAATCGCTTAATGTTGCATTCTATCCGCTGATTATTAGTGGGTTATTGCGTTCTATAATATATGTATATCTATCAAAATGTCGCGTAAAAAACAACTGTTGACATCACGTTTAGTAAGTGTCCTGGTCGCTTCTATGGTGACTATGACCATTTCGGGGCAGCTGCCTTCGAAACGGCCTGCTCTTGTTGTTGGCATTGTTGTGGACGGGTTATCTCTCGATCAGATAAATCTTTTGAAGGGATATTTTGGTGATGGTGGTTTTAAACGCTTGATGAACAGCGGCGTTACCGTTACAGATGTCGATTACGGATCGGTTCTCGACCCAGGAGCGGCTACTGCTGTTATATATACCGGTGCATCTCCCGCTATAAACGGAATTGCAGGAGAAACAGTCTATGACCGTACGGTTCGTCGTGAGATACCATATTTTCTCGATCACTCCACCATCGGTAATTTTACCGATGAAACGATGTCGCCAAAAGCACTCAAGGTTTCCACAATCGGCGATGAACTCCGTATAGCAACAGGTGGCCTCGGACACGTCTATGCAGTGGCCCCCCGATCGGCTCAGGCTCTTGTAATGGCTTCCAATGCCGGAAACAGTGGTTTCTGGATAAACGATGTGACAGGTAAATGGGCAACTTCGACTTATTATCAGGATGTTCCTCCGTCGATGCTTCAGCGTAATCATCGTGAACCTCTCGAGATGAGGCTCGATACGATGTCGTGGAGTTCGATGCTCAAAGCCGAGGAGTATCCCGACATGCCTTCCTACAAGAAGCTATTTTCTTTCCGTCATACGTTTTATCGTGCTGAACCTGACCGGATAACACGGTTTAAAAACTCTCCGCTTGTCAACCGTGAGGTGACATCGGTGGCCGGTGATTACCTAAAGCTGCTAAGTCTCGGTAAAGGCGAGAATATTGACATGCTCAACCTTGCCTACACTGTCACGCCGTATCTATATGGTAAAGATAGTGACAACCGGATGGAGCTTATGGACAGCTATCTGCGTCTTGACAAGGAGCTTGAAGCACTCTTCCGATATATTGATGCGTCAGGTCCGGGAATGAATAACACTCTCGTTTTTCTTGCCGGTACGCCTGCCACAGTGAATAGCCGGCGCGAGGATGAGCGTTGGGCGCTATCATCAGGTGAGTTCTCTCCCCGGAAGGCGATCTCGTTGCTCAATATGTACCTTATCGCCATTCACGGTAACGGTGAGTGGGTTGTGGGATTCAATAACAATCGCTTCTTCCTGAACCACGAACTGATAAAGGATCGTGATAAGGACCTGGTGAAAATGCGTGCCGATGCAGCCGATTTTCTCAACCGTATGGCAGGTGTTGCCGAAGCAGTTTCGGTAGATGACATATTGAACGGACGCGCTGCTGAAACAGTTACGATACCACGCCGGAATATAAGTATTGAAACAGCCGGCGACATATATACATTTATTCTCCCGGGATGGGAAGTCGTCGATGACGGTACCACATTTGTTAACACAGTCAATTATCCGGCTTCGCAACGGATCGTCGCACCTTTCGCACCGATGTTCATCATGGCTCCGTCATTAGAACCTCAGATGATAACATCACCGGTCGATGCCCGCGCGATAGCTCCGACGATAACATCGATACTCAGAATACGTTCACCCAACGGCGCCTTGTTACCACCTCTCCGCCTTAATGTGAAACAGTAAACAATTATCAAGCTAATTTAATACATTATATAAATGTCTTTTCTAAACGTTTTAGGAAAATTATTCGGTAACAAGTCGCAACGCGACCTTAAAGAAATTCAACCGATAGTAAACCGCATAAATGCGCTCGGGCCGGAAATGCAAGGACTATCCAACGATGAACTCCGTCAGAAGATCACCGATATCCGCGCGCGTATAGCTCAGGCTATTTCAGCTGATGAAACCGCTGTTGCCGAGCTTAAAGAAAAAGTTGAAACCTTGCCTTTCGGCGAGCGTCAGCCGCTGTGGGATAAGATCGACGAACATGAGAAAAATATAATTGACACTCTTGATAAGGAACTCGATGCAGTTCTTCCCGAGGTTTTTGCCGCAATGCGTGAGACTGCGGCACGTTTTGCCAAGAATGAAACCATCGAAGTGACCGCGACTCAACTCGACCGCGATCTTGCCGCATCGGGTAAAGAGTTTGTCACGATCGAAGGTGATAAAGCGATATGGAAAAACCGTTGGATCGCCGGTGGTAACGAAATGGTTTGGGACATGATCCACTACGACGTTCAGCTGATCGGTGGTATCGTGCTTCATCAGGGAAAAATCGCTGAGATGGCTACCGGTGAAGGTAAAACACTCGTAGCTACTCTGCCGGTATTCCTCCGTTCGCTTTCGAAACGCGGTGTACACGTAGTTACTGTCAATGACTATCTTGCCAAACGTGACTCGGAATGGATGGGTCCGCTTTACATGTTCCACGGATCAACCGTTGACTGTATCGACAAGCATCAGCCCAATACTCCTGCCCGTCGCGCTGCATATAAC
>CAZHHF010000058.1:0-10790 GCA_964531905.1 uncultured Bacteroides sp. | reverse complement strand
GATCGATTTTGCCGTAAGGCACATACTCTGTTCCCGGAGCAGTAAGTTCACAATGGATTTCGTCGCTGACAACTATGACACCATTTGCCGCGCAGATACCGGCGAGACGTTCCAATTCGTCGCGACGCCATAAACGTCCTGCCGGATTATGGGGATTGCAGAGCAAGAGCATTGTATTAACTGGATCGGCTGCGAGCTGCTCAAGATGCTCCCAATCTATCTCGTATGTGAACCTTCCATCAGGCAGATCAATACGTCTGAGCGGATTTTCCACAACACGGCAATTATTATTGCGGATAGATGAGAAAAAGCAATTATAGACCGGAGTCTGCACAATAACTCCATCGCCGGGACGAACAAGAGCTTTAATTATGGCAGAAATCGCAGGTACAACACCAGAGGTATAGATCACCTGTTCACGGCTGAAATGATAATCGTGGCGCGTGGCAAACCAATGGATAAGAGATTGATAATAGTCATCGGTTACAAGCGTGTAGCCGAAAACTCCATGAGCTACCCTTCGCTGCAATGCCTCAATGATACATGGAGCTGTAGCAAAATCCATATCGGCCACCCAAAGAGGGAGGACATCGGGACGAGAATCCCATTTATATGAGCCGGTATTGACTCTTGAAGGTGTATGCAGCATCACTTTACAATTATCTTACAATTAGCAGGAGCGAGTATATTCTCGTCTACAATAATTTCACATTCTGATGGCATCGTTATGGAACCGCTTTGTGGATTCTTGATAGAGACAGGCGATGACTTCAAAGTAGCTGTCAGTGTGGAATCTTCAAACGCAAGGTCAGCTTCGGGACCAAATGTGCAGTCTTCGAGTATAAGATCATGGCAATAGCAAAGAGGTTGGGTGCCGTCGATATGACAACGTATCAAATGAAGACGATGGGAATGCCAGCCAAGATATTCGCCTACAAGTTTAGAATCGTAGACAGTCACATCCTCTGTATTCCAAAAAGCATCTTTTGAATCTATGTCGGCATTACGGATCACAACATTCTTACAATATTGGAAAGAATAATTACCCTGCTGACGATATCGGTCGATATCAATTTCGGAGCAATGCATGAAGAGGTAATCGGCTTTGCGGATATCGCAATCGCGCAACCGAATTTCACGGCAGTGCCAAAGAGTCTCGGCAGCATCAGGAATATTAACTCTCTCGAGATCGACACCGTTCATCTCGCGAAACATTTTGGGTGCGTCAACCTGAGTATCACGCATTTTCAGATCGGATGAATACCATAGCGCAGCGCGCGCACCTTCAGTGAATAAACAATCACTTACTTCAAAACCTTTCACATGCCAGAATGGATATTTTCCTTCAAAACGACAATGACGTGCAACAATATCGGAACAACACTTAAGTGCAGACTCTCCAGCATGGATTGTCACGTGATCAAGCAAAAGATTATGCGATGCAAAAAGCGGGCGTTCACCACCGAATTCTGCATTTTTAATTTCTGTTATAGTCTCCATTTTATTCAAAAATACCTTATAATTAGAATGTAAAATTACATCAAATTTAGTTTCAATAATTACCCTAAAAATAGAAAAGCATACCAATATTACTACTGTACATAGATCATATTATTCCTTCCTTGCGAAACATATAAGCATAGTATTCGGCTTTCTTTTCGAGTTTTAGCGGATAGGCGCGACTGGTGGATGGCATGCGCCATATATCGAGACCACCGGTACTTTTTACCATCTCTCCCATCTTCGGTATTTCTGTCGCGGTTAATGAAGCAACTACCGATGCGGCCTTTTCGCCAGTAGTAGCTACACAATGACAGTCAGGTATTTGATCTAATAAATCATGTAAAGGAACAGGCTCCACTATTTCGAGATATTTGTCGGACGCATTCCCTTTCAATCGACGTACAGTACGTGCCGTGTCGTTCAACGCAATACCTTTTTCGGTAAGTAATCGTATTATCGCAGGTAAATCAAATTTTTTCGACATAGTGTCATAGAATGCATACCTATCGCTTTTGAAAATCAATCCCATCATAAACCAGAAATCATTAGTTCGATTAGGATAATAGAAATCCATAGACCATCGTTTGGGTTGCGGTGGAAAGGTTCCCATTATAAGTATCCTGGCTCCTACAGGTAAAAACGGCTCCCAGGGATGTGATTCAAGTATAAGTTCATCATTTTCCATGTCTATATAACGCTACAGGAGACTTCAAAGATTTACGCTAAATAAAAATTGCCTTTACCGGAGTTTAAATAACCCGACAAAGGCAATCTGATTCATTTGCTGATTTTTATCAACGTGCTGCAATAACTTCGATTTCAACAAGTACCTGCTTGGGAAGTTCACGAACAGCAACTGCCGAACGAGCGGGGAACGGAGAGGTGAAGTTTTCAGCATAAACGGCGTTCATAGCTGCGAAATCGTTCATGTCAGCGAGGAAAACAGTTGTTTTTACAACGTTATCGATAGAAAGACCTGCTTCAGCGAGAATCCCTTTTACGTTTGCGATAGACTGTGCAGTCTGTGCAGTGATTCCTTCAGGAACCTCACCGGTTGCAGGATTTACAGGGATCTGACCTGAGCAGAATACGAATGCGCCGGCATCAATGGCCTGGCTATAAGGTCCGATTGCACCGGGTGCGTTGTTAGTTGCGATTGGAGTTTTCATGTTTTTAAGTGATATAAATGGTTAAACAATGGTTTTATTGGTTTCAGATTGCGAATTAATTACTGTGTCAATCTCGAGATTAACAATCATTATATCGTCACTAAGACTATAAATAGTTTCATTGATTTTATTGACTTTCGACACAACACTATTGAACCGGTTGGCAAAACCAGGAATGAAGTCGGAAACTCCGTTTGAGTTTAAGCGACGTATAATAAGTCCAACCGAGAGGTCGGCCAAATCGACTGCCGGCACATAACCAAATTCCTGACGACTTTCATCAACAAACACTTTCATTACAAGATGCGCCGACACAAGTTCTTCCAATATCTCTCCGACAAGACTCATTGGAAAGGCATAATCTTTGGCAATTCCTCGGGCATCGGGTGGAACAGTGCCGTTTTTATAGTTCTTGGCTATAATAACCATTACAGCCATCAAAATCTTACGTCGATAGTCAAATGATATTTTAGAAATCTGAGTAGCAAAACTGTAACGGAATATGTTCTGAGCCGAATAGCACACAACAGCTCCTGCAAGAGTTATCACCCACACAAGCTGCAGCCATAACATCAACAACGGCAGAAAAGAGAAACTACCGTATATGGCATTATATTTTGAAACATACACCTGTCCGGTTACAAAAAGCCATTGAATTATACTGAAAGCTGTTCCTGACATGATTCCTGCAACCACGGCGTTTTTAAACTTCACTTTGGTATTCGGAAGAAGCATATAGACTCCCGTAAAGAATATCCATGTAAGAAATATACCTGCAGAGTCAATGAGGACCGATATCAAGGGGGTTATAAGTTTAAAGGGCAACAATGTCTGCAATGTGGTAGACATCATCACATTAATACCCGTGGAGCATATCATCAGAACAGGCAGAATAAGAAATATTGCCGTATAGTCGGTAATTTTTCGCCATATCGTACGGCCGTGAGTAACGCCCCACACCCTATTAAAAGCATTTTCAGCCGAACTTACCAATGAGATCAGAGTCCAGAGCAGGAACAATATTCCAACTCCGACAAAGACTCCTTCGGAAGCTTGTTCGAGATATGAATCCACAAAACTTAAGCCGGCCTCGATTGCCTTGCGTTGAGCGGGGAAATGGACCAATAGTGTTTCTTGGAGAGTATTGTCAAACCCGAAACCTCGTCCGATAGCAAAAAGTAGCGCCAGAGCAGGAACTGTGGCAAGGAGCGTACGAAATGCCATTGCACATGCCGTCGACTGAATATCTTTGTTCAGAAATGAGTTGACAGAAAGATTCAATGTCTTTATGATATTGATTTTCCATCCTGTTCCGGGATCACTCCATACTCCGTCGGTACAATAGTTATAGAATCGCATTCCTCGCTCAATCAACCGATTAAACAGGGCGTTTTTCTTCTTTTCTGTTCCAGTTTCACTATTGTCTGCGTTCATCAACGGAATATTTTAAGCAAAGGTACATTATTTTATCTATAACTTTCGAATAATGAAAAAAGTTTTTTATAGCCATAGCAAATATATACCATGCGGTCAATCACCCACCGCTAATTTTTCATCTCCTTATCTGTAATAGCACATACGCAGGAATCGGACCATACGTTTTCGGCGGTTTCTACCATATCAATAATGGTATATATCGGAAGAATGATTCCCATAATGCCAACGTTTGCTCCTATTCCCGACATCAGAGAGAGTGTCAGGAAGTAGCACCCCATAGGCACACCAGCGTTTCCAAAAGCCGACAGAACCGCGATAAATATCCATAATATCATCGTGGGTAGTGTCAGTTCCATACCGTTGTTCTGCATCACGAAAAGCGAGGTGACAAGAATAAACGCTGCACACCCGTTCATGTTGACCGTAGTACATATCGGTAATACGAATCTTGCAACCTTAGGATTTACACCAAGCCGTTCTTCAGCATTTGCCATAGTAACCGGTAATGTAGCAGCTGAACTCTTTGTGAATAGTGCCATAAGTACGGCCTGGGTCATACCTTTCAATGTCTTTATAGGATTGATTCCCTTGATCAGCAGGAACAACGGTAATATTACAAAGAATTGCAAACAGTTTCCAGTGAGAATCACAAGCACATACTTGCCAAGCGATTCAAGCATTACCCCACCTCCTACCTGAGCGGTAAGCTGTGCGGCGAAAGCCACAATACCGAGCGGCAACACTGCTATCAGCCAACGGATAAGCATGAACAACAGTTCCTGAAGTCCCGACAGACCATTTATAATTGAATGTTTCGGACCGTTATCAGGCATCTTCGATAGTGCGATACCTATCGCGAAACAGAGTAATAACAAGGCAAGGACATTGCCATCAAGAAACGGTTTGACAATATTATCGGGGATAACCGACAGGATATGATCGGCATACGAGAAGTGTTCAACGTCACCGATATCGCTACGGTCAGCACCAACTACTTCGGGAGGAAGGTTCCCCGGAGAGACTATGAGATATAATACGAGCGCGACTACGGCCGCTGCTGTTGTTGTCAGCAAAGTGTAGGTCAACGTTGTACGGAACATCTTACCCATTTCCTTACCACCACCGAGCGACGCAAGTGTTGTTATAACAGCAAGGACTATTGTCGGCACTGCGAGTAAGCGGAAAAGACGGGTATAGACTGTTGCTATAAAATTCATCACCGAATCAACAGCATCGATTTTCAACAGACCTATGCCTACGCCCACAATAAGAGCGACGACCCATAAAATAATCTGCGATTTTTTCATTATTAAGGTAGTATTTTAAGAAGAATATTATTTTTTAGAATTTATGCCAATCTCATCATTGTGTTCTAACGACCATGAAATCAAATTTATGATCAGAGGTATAAGACTCTTACCAAGTTCGGTCAACGAGTATTCAGTTCTGGGAGGAATCTCGGCATACATCTTACGATTTAGCAACCCGGAACATTCAAGATTTTTCAGTGTATCTGTCAGAACCTTAGGCGATATATCGGGGATAAGTCTTCCGATTGTGTTGAAGCGTGTTGTTCCATTCTCGGCAAGAACACATAAGACAAGCAGCGACCACTTCCCCGAAAAACGCGAAACTACGTTTCTTATAGGGCATGTATCAATATTACTATATTTTCTTAAACTTTCTTTTAACTGTAATTCATTCATTTTCAATTATAGTTACCATCTGGTAAGTGTTTTACATTTCGGTAACTTCTTGTTTATTAGAATTTGAAACTATAATTTTGTAGTATCATTAAGAAAGTGGCTTCCCACCGCAAAGTTAGTCAACTTAATTAAAAATTCAAATATCATGAGTGAAATCAAAACAATTAACAAAGGAGAAAAATTCGCACACGCATCAGTAGGTTCATTAAACGGATTCGAAGGAAAACAGTTTGTCAAAGACGCCACCGGAGCAACATCATGTGAAATATCTTTCGGAACACTTCCGACTGGCGCTGCAATTCCGTTCTTCCACAGCCACAAGGAGAACGAAGAAAACTATATAATTCTTTCTGGCAAGGGTAAATTTCAAGTCGATGATAATGTTTTCGATATATCCGAAGGCTCTGTTATTCGTGTCGCAACCAACTGCGACCGTAACATTCGATGCACCTCTCCCGAGCCAATGACCTATATCTGTATTCAAGCAAAGGAAGGAAGTCTCGGAGGCTACACAATGACCGATGCAGAGATAACTGAAAGAGAGAACCTAATGTAATTCTACTTCGACATTTGGCAATAAGATGGTAAAGTCGTAACTTTGCAAAGTTCATTGGAGGGCCGATAGTCGTAACTATATATGGCTGGATAAGATGTCGGGTGAGCCCGGTTTTCTTATCCGGCTATTTTATTTTTATTTAGAATTATTATGGAACAAAAGTCAACTACAGGACTTGATTACGCAAACGGGAACATAACAAATATTTTTTGGAAAATATTCTTTCCAACCAGAGCATTGAAAAGGCTATAAGAGCAGCTATTTTCACCCTATTAAGAGGAGTGATATACCTCATTCCATTATTCTTAGTCATGCCTGTCGTCATTCCTGAACAAGGTGCATGGATGGCTATCCCGATGTCGGAAACTCTCACTCTTGCTACGATTATTATTTTTTCAACAGTCAAACGTATGGGTAAATAACACTACTATTTATATACCCACTAACCCACTGTCTGTTATACTAAGTTAAGATATAATAATTAAAAAACTATTCTTTTTCAGTGTCGTTATCCTATATATAAAATTAAAAATCAACTAAATAAAATAGGATATACTACTATGTTAAAGACTGAATTTAAATTTGGAGAGGTCCATGATCTTGTGAGTCAGATTGAAGCTGATACTGATAAAGTTAATTTCAAGAGCGTGTGGGGCAATGAAAACGGAGGAGTTTCCTTGCTTGCATTTAAAAGTGGACAGAAACTTCCGCAACATATCGCTCCTGCCGAAGTCATGATCTATGTACTTGAAGGTGAAATTGAATTCACAATGATTGACAAACCGCATGTAGTCAAAGCCGGAGAATTTATATTGATGGGAAATGCAGTCCCTCATAGCGTGATTGCCAATACCGATGCTAAAGTAATGCTGACTAAAATAAAAGTTTGAAATAAATTTGAAAAACATCAATAATCGCAGGGGATTAATTTCCTCTGCTTTATTTTTATCCCTACGGTATGCTAAATCCGCTTAAAACCTGTTACAAAAACGAAGAAATTCTAAAAAACATAACGGATTGACTGATATTTGATAAAAAAAACGTACCTTTGCATTTTCAATTGAAGAAATCAATTCAATATGGTAAAAAAGAAAATTAAGATTGATTTGCTTTTTGAGACAAGCTGGGAAGTTTGTAATAAAATCGGAGGTATATATACGGTTTTATCTACTAAAGCAAAAACACTGCAGAAATTATATAAAGACCGCAACATATTTATTGGACCTGACGTATGGTCCGATGACAATAAATCTCCATATTTTATCGAGACTTCCACTCCGCTTGATAAATGGTGTTCCGAATCGGAATTACCCTATGGCATAAAAGTCCGTACCGGAAGATGGGATATTCCCGGTCAGCCCCTTGTAGTATTGGTTAAATTTGATACTATGTTTCAGCTGAATAACAGTTTATTCGGGGAAATGTGGGATAAATTCAAAGTTGATTCACTTCATGCCTATGGTGACTACGGTGAAGCATGTGCGTTTTCTCATGCGGCCGGAATCGTCATCGAAAGCATCTGTAACCACGCCAATATAAATAATAAGAATATTATTGCCCACTTCGATGAATGGACAACCGGAATGGGTCTCCTTTATATAAAGGATAAACTACCATCAGTGGCCACCATCTTCACTACCCACGCAACAAGCATCGGTCGAAGTATTTGTGGAAACGGTAAACCACTCTACGATTATCTTAAAGGATACAACGGTGATCAGATGGCTCAGGAACTCAATATGGAAGCAAAACATTCCCTTGAGAAAGCAGCTGCACATAATGCCGACTGTTTCACAACCGTCAGCGACATCACTGCAATAGAATGTGAGCAGCTCCTGGAACGTCGTCCCGATGTTGTGACGCCAAATGGATTCGAAGATAATTTCGTTCCAACAAAATCTAAATTCAATGCAGCGCGTAAAGCAGCAAGAACTACATTACTCAGCGTGGCATCGGCATTAACAGGTAAAGATTACGATGATTCAACACTACTTATAGCGACCTCCGGTCGTTGTGAGTTCCGTAACAAAGGAATCGATCTCTTCCTCGACTCACTAAAAATTGCATCTGACCGCGACGGACATCGTAAAGTAATTGCGTTCGTCATGGTCCCTGCATGGGCTAAAGAACCGAGAGCCGATCTCTTAGACTCAATAAAAACGTCTTCACCTACGCGACTTAACGATCCTGTTATAACTCATTGGCTCAACAATCCGTGGGATGATCCGATCAACGGCAAGATACACGCTCTTGGAATTAACAATCACAACGAGTCTGTAATTGATGTGATCTACACACCTTGCTATCTTAACGGAACCGATGGTATATTCAACAAGACCTATTATGATCTCCTTAGCGGCTTAGATCTCACAGCATTCCCTTCCTATTACGAACCGTGGGGCTACACACCTTTAGAAAGCATCGCTTTCGGAGTGCCGACCATCACAACCTCTCTTTCAGGATTTGGGCAATGGATTCTAAATTACAATAACAATGGGTTGACCGAATCGGGAGTTGAGGTAATTGATCGCAACGATTCAAACTACAGCAATGTCGCTTCACGCATTGCCGACAGCATAACTTTTATACGAAATGCCGATAAAAGTGTGTCAGATAAAATTTCGGCAGAAGCTAAAACTACCGCTGCAAAAGCAGCTTGGAGCTACTTCATTGAATATTATATAGATAGCTTTAAAATAGCTCTTGAAAATGCGGCAAAACGCGTATAAACAAACTTTAATAATCAAAAACTACAAACATATATAAACATGAAAATTCAAGTAAGCAACACGAACGCACCTGCATGGCGCGACCTTACTGTTACCGCAGAACTTCCTGCACGTCTCAAACCGTTAAATGAGCTTGCCAAAAACCTTTGGTGGGTATGGAACAGCGAAGGCAAAACGCTCTTCCACGATCTAAGTCCGGAATTATGGCATGCTACCGGTGAGAACCCTGTAATGATGCTCCAGCAGCTATCGTTCGAGCGTCTTCAGGAAATTCAGGCCGATAAAGAGATGATGGCACGCATCAACAATGTGTATGCCTCATTCAAAGACTACATGAAACAACCGATGCGTAAAGATGTTCCTTCTGTAGCTTATTTCTCAATGGAATACGGTCTATGCAACGCGTTGAAAATCTATTCTGGAGGTCTTGGAGTCCTTGCCGGTGACTATATTAAGGAGGCATCCGACAGCCGCGTAGATATGACTGCGGTCGGTTTCCTTTACAGATACGGATATTTCACCCAGACCCTTTCAGTCGACGGTCAGCAGATCGCTAATTACGAACCTCAGAACTTTAACCAGCTTCCTATCGAACAGGTTATGGATCAGAACGGCCGTCCAATGATCCTTGAGGTTCCTTATCCCGGACGAATCATCTACAGTCACGTATGGCGCGTAAACGTAGGCCGCATGAAACTGTACCTGATGGACACCGATTTTGACATGAACAGCGAATTTGACCGTTCTATCACCCATCAGCTCTATGGTGGTGATTGGGAAAATCGAATCAAACAGGAATATCTCCTCGGTATTGGAGGTGTTCTCATGCTCAAAAAACTCGGAATAAAAACTAATCTTTTCCACTGTAACGAAGGACACGCTGCACTTCTCAACCTCCAGCGTCTGGTTAACTATGTACAGGAGCAGCATCTCGACTTCAACGTTGCTCTCGAACTTGTACGTGCATCATCGCTTTATACCGTCCACACCCCTGTTCCAGCCGGTCACGATTACTTTGATGAAGGTCTGTTCGGCAAATATATGGGTGAATATCCCGCTAAACTCGGTATCTCATGGAATGATCTCATGAATATGGGCCGTGAGAATCCCAACACAAATGAACGCTTCTCTATGAGCGTGTTCGCTCTGAATACATGTCAGGAAGCCAACGGTGTAAGCTGGCTCCACGGAGAAGTTTCAAAGAAAATGTTCGCCGGAATCTGGAAAGGCTACAACTGGAAAGAAAGCCATGTAGGCTACGTTACCAACGGCGTTCACATGCCAACCTGGGCTGCATCAGAATGGAAAAAATTCTATGCCGACAAACTCGGTGAGCAAGTATTTACCGACCAGAGCAATCCTAAAGCCTGGGAAGGAATCAAAGCAATCCCCGATGAAGAGATCTGGGCTATGCGCATGCAACTTAAGAATAAATTCATCAATTTCGTAAAACGTGATTTCAAAGCTAAATGGCTCGCACAGCAACGCGATCCATCAGCTGTGATGAGCATCGTTGACAAGATTAACCCCAACGCTCTCGTCATAGGTTTTGCACGCCGTTTTGCGACATATAAGCGCGCACATCTGCTCTTCACTGACCTTGACCGTCTGTCGCGTATCGTGAACAATGAGCAGTTCCCTGTACAGTTCATCTTCTCAGGTAAGGCTCACCCCGCCGACGGCGCAGGAC
>CAZHHF010000057.1:782-10901 GCA_964531905.1 uncultured Bacteroides sp. | reverse complement strand
CGTATGAATACCTTATTTGAACCGCATTGCACGAGCCGTGCGTCCCTACTTTTCGTTTGTCAAAATACGTCGGAGACGTTTAACTCTTCTAACCCCAGGTGTAACCTGGGGTCAGGATGCCGCCACTAAACTGGGCTTCGAAGATGCCCAACCGGTGAAATGTAGCGCATCTCCGAAGCGCCATACACCTGATTGTCAATACCCCAGGTTTCACCTGGGGTTGTGTATATCGCGCGTCTTCGACGCTATCATTGGCATAGTCCACCAATTGGTGATGTTATTTACCGATCGTCAACAATGCATCGCAATATGGGGCGATGGCTGACTGATGGTGGGCGATGATGATGATGGTCGATGCGGGACGGCTCTCAGCCAGGCGCTGCATGAGGGTGGAGGCGGTGGCTACGTCGAGGGCGCTGTTGAACTCGTCGAGAAGCAGGATGGCACCCGGGCGCAGCAGGGCGCGCGCAATAGCTATACGCTGGGCCTGACCTTCGCTGAGTCCTCCGCCGGTTTCGTCGCACGACGTATCGAGGCCGAGGGGAAGATCGAATACGAAATCGGCAGCGGCAATATGCAGCGCGTCGGCCAACTGTTCATCGGTGGCCTGCGGTGAGGCGAGGCGAAGATTGTCGCGGATGGTGCCGTGGAGCAGCGAATTACCCTGAGGCACATAGACAAAGTTGCAAAGGGTCGAGGATGACACTTTACGCGTTTGGTGGTCATCATATATTTCAATGCTTCCGGAGTCGGGGTTGAGTAACCCGAGGAGCAGTTTGATAAGCGTGGTTTTTCCGGCGCCGGTCGAGCCGACGATCATAGTACGGCTTCCGGGCTTAAAGTCGTGACTGAAAGATGAAAGGATGTTGTTGCCGTCGGATTCATACCTGAATGACAGATCGTTGACACGGACACCGGCACGGGACATGGGTTGACAAGACTCTCCGTCGTCGTCAACCGGCAACTTAATATCGATTTCACGCAGGCGGTCGATGGCAACCGACGTTGAGATAAACGACGGCAGATAGCCGGCAATTCCTGCAATGGGGTGCTGTATACGGCTTACGAGCTGAATGAAAGCCGACATTGTGCCGAAAGTGATAACGCCGGCTTTAAGGCTGAAGATACTCCACCCGAAGGCGGTGAGATAGCCTGCGAGAAATCCGAGACGGACCATCGCGCCACTGACGGTGGAAAGACGGGTCTGCTCCCGGTTGGACGCATCGAGTTTCTGCTGAATGGAGTCGAGGCGATGATCCATCTCATCGATACATTCAAGCGATTTAAGCACCAGGCGATGCTGAAGTCCTTCCTGAATGGAGACATGCATATCGCTTTCGCCATCGCGGATGCGGGCAGTGAGACGGCGGTGGCGACGGAAATAAAGTTTACTGGCCAACATGCAAACCGGCATAATGATAACCGGAGCGAGCGCCAGGAAGGGATTAAGCCAGGCGAGGAAAGCGAATGCCGCCATGAGCTGCACAAACATCACCACCATCGTAGGGAGCTGAGAGAGGGCGAAAGTGGAGACGGTGCGAACATCAAGAGTAAGGCGGTTGAGCATGTCACCGCTATGAAATCCTTGCTGTCCGTTAACAAGGGGCATAGCCATCAAAAGATTGAACAGACGGCGGTTAACGCGGTTGTTCATGAGCATTATGGCACGCGTCTCGATATATTTCACCCACTGCGACAGCAGCACGTCGAACAACAGGCACACGATCATCAGGGCGAACCATCGGATCAGCGTGGAAGTGGACGCGGGCACTCTTCCTGTGGCGCAATCGATAGCCGTTTTGCTCAGCCATATAAAAGCAAGCACAACGCCTACGCGGATGATACCAAGCAGCGTTCGCAGGATGACGGCACTATGGAAACCTTCAGTGATGCGCCATAGATAACTGAGATATGGAATTACGCGTTTCAATTATCTGATTTTTGGATTGACCGTTTTGTGTGAGCTATCGTTCCGTAATAGAGGCGATTAAAGAACAGGAATGTGGCTTCGGCCGGTATTAACGGGAAGAGAGAGAAGAAATATCCGGTAATATTACGGACTTTTCCCAATCCATGCCACAAGCCTGTTCCGTAAACGGGAGTGCGGGCATGGGCTTTGGAATAATATCCGAAATTACCTCCGGTAATAATCTCCTCAAGAATCTTTTCAGATTTTTTAGTGTAAGCCGGATCGTACATGGGCATTTTATCGGCGGATACGCCAAGATGGTTGACGGCGATACATGCGAAGAGTTTCCATCCGACGGTCATGCCGAACCGGCTGATATTTTCCTTAAGCCGTTCTGTATCTACATCGGAGCTGTGGGTGTGGAATATCAATGCCCAATCGGATAATTGGCGTAATCCGATTCCCCCCATAATAAAGTGACACCACGCATGATAAAAAATGAATATCGCGTCAAAATCATAGGATGGCAGGATAACATCGGTATCGCCGAGCGTCAAAGTCCGCCTCCTGTTTGAAGAATGTTCAAGCTCCTCCTTGACCCATTTCTGAAACCGGCGGTTCCTGACAGGCGAATAGATTCTCGATGCCAAGCGGTGAAGTTCAATCAAGATGCCCGACATATAAAAATCAAAATGATGATAATTCTCGCCGGTTGCATTTTTATCATCGCTAAGATTCAGCCGACACAAATCAACCGCCTCCTTATATATCCTGTCGCCTACATAGAAGTCAATGTCGCCACACTGCCTGAGCTGCGGCATCCGGTAATAGGAACGCGCCACGCCCTGCCCCTTGAGCAGCACACCATCGATGCCGCGCTGCCTGAAAAACGACACCAGGCGCGCGACGGTCTTGTCAAGAATCAGGTTCGTCTGGATAAGCCCCATTGCAAACTTATTCATTTTAGCGTAACTCGAAGCTGACGGACGCAACCGTTCAGGCAAGTACTGAACACTGTCAATTATCAGCCCGAAGACAGCATGCTTTTGCGCCAATCGGACAACTGCATTCCAATCAATTGTCTCGGGCAGTTCCGATTCGGGTACAGGGGTGCCGTAGAGACCTGATCTTAACAACGAAAAAAATATATCGACAGAGTTCATATTCAATCTATTGGCTTGTTTGCTCGAGTCGTAATGCGGAGTATACCAATGACGCCAGCAATGCAAAGTTACTAACTTTTTCTCACACGCACAACGCCTTAGAACCGGCGCCAATTACATAGCGGCAACGCAAACGGTATTTTTATCTGATTTTTTTGCATCAATAGAAACAATGAATTAACTTTGTAGTATAAAAATAACTAATCATACCATGCTTTCTCAAGAAACACGTAAACAGATAATCGATCTTATCAACCGCGAAGTTGTTCCCGCAATGGGATGTACCGAACCGGTTGCAGTTGCACTTTGCGCAGCCAAAGCCGCTGAACTCCTCGGCAGCGAACCGTCAAAAATAAATGTGGCCCTGAGTGCCAACATTCTTAAAAACGCGATGGGTGTAGGTATTCCCGGCACCGGAATGATAGGTCTGCCGATCGCCATTGCCCTGGGTGTAACAATCGGAAAATCAGAATATAACCTCGAAGTACTCCGCGATGTGAATCCCGAAGCCGTGAAGTATGCTAAGGAAAAATATATCGAGGATCATCTGATCACAATAAAACTCAAAGAGAACATCACCGAAAAGCTTTATATCGAGATCAATGTAGAAGATGAAAAAGGGAATACCGCAACCGCAACAATCGCCGGCGGACACACCAATTTCATCTATCTTGCCAAGAACGGAGAGGTTCTTCTCGACAGCAGTTCGTCATCGAGCAGCGAGAACGCAGGCGAGCATGTGGAGCTGACTTTCAGCAAAGTATATGAATTCGCCACCACTACCCCGATCGACGAACTCCGCTTCATTCTCGAATCACGTCGCCTGAACAAGGCTATCGCCGAGCAATCGTTCGCAGGGCAATATGGTCACTCGGTGGGCAAAACCCTCCAGTGCGAACGCCAGCGTACGGTGATGGGCGACAGTCCGTTCTCACGTGTAATCAGCTATACCACAGCAGCATGTGACGCACGTATGGCCGGTGCAGCAATCCCGGTAATGAGCAACAGCGGTAGCGGCAATCAGGGTATTGCAGCCACAATGCCGGTAGTCGTGTATGCCGAAGAGATCTTCGCTTCAGAAGAGCAGACGATCCGCGCCCTCATCCTGAGCCACCTCACCGTTATTTACATCAAACAGAGCCTCGGACGCCTCTCGGCCCTCTGCGGATGTGTGATCGCCGCGACCGGTTCGGGATGTGCCATCTGCTATCTGATGGGCGGTACCTACGAACAGATTTCGGCCACAGCAAAGAATATGATCGCTACACTCACCGGAATGATCTGCGACGGTGCAAAACCGAGCTGCGCGATGAAACTCTCGAGCGGTGTGTCAACGGCTATGATCTCGGCTATGATGGCGATGGAGAATCATTGCGTGACATCGGTTGAAGGAATTATCGATGACGATGTCGACAAATGCATCCGCAATCTCACTCATATCGGTCGCGACGGCATGAATGAGACCGACCGCCTGATTCTCGAAATAATGACCAGCAAAGGAGAGTAATATTCTGAAAATCAATAAAAATTTATTAAAAATCAGGCTCAACGGCCTGATTTTTTTGTTCAACACCATTTTTATTTTATCTTTGCAAATACTCATTAATTATATAATAAAAACCAGTCAGCACAGATGAACTTAAGATACTTATTTACGCTTTTACTGACAGCGGTCACGAGTATGGCATCATTGGCCGATCTACCTTTCCGCAATCACCGCTACGACTCGTTCAAGGTAATCCCGGTACAATCTGACGCCATTGTTTTTTATGGTAACTCAATCACCAACATGCACGAATGGTGGGAAGCGTTCGGCTCCGATCACCATATAATCAACCGCGGATGTTCGGGAGGATTCAGCCAGGAACTTCTCGATAATCTTGAATCGGTAATCGACGGGAAACCGGCCAAGCTGTTCCTACTGATCGGCACCAACGACATATCAAGCGGCATACCCTATCAGACCGTAGTGGCCAATATTGAAAAGATCATCCGCCGGATACAGGCCGAATCGCCATCTACCGAAATATACATTCAAAGTATTCTTCCCCGAGCTACGGAACCTCAGAACAGCAATAACAAAGCGGCGAATGCGATGCTTGCCGATCTTTGCGTAAAAACCGGAACAACTTTCATAGACCTGTGGGAGCAGCTTCAGGGAATACGTGATTACGGAGAATGGTCGGCCGACGGACTCCATCTGTATGCTTCCGGTTACCGTGTATGGTGTAAGCAGATTGAGCCGTATGTCGGTTCAGAATCTGTCTATAAAGATAACTATACCAACATCGATGGCGGAATGAGAAACAGTAACGGAATGCGCATCAGCTACTTCGGCATGCTTCCAGTGAAATCGACCGATGTACTTTTCGTTGGCGATGAAATGATAAACAGTGGCGAGTGGCACGAACTGCTCCGTTCGGACCGCATCAAGAACCGCGGAACAGGATGGGGCTACGGCGGATTGTCGACACAGCAACATATCACCGATCTTACTGCCATACTGACAGGGAACGGCAACAAAGAGACTCCGGCCAAAATATTCTTCTACTGCGGAACATCCGATAAAACGACGGCTACCTACTCTACCCTTCTCACCGAAGCACGTAAACTCGCTCCCGATGCCAAACTTTATGTAATATCCCAGATTCCTCTCAGCAACAGTCGCAATTCTTCGGTTGAAATATTTAATACTGCCATCAAGAATATCGCGGAACAGCAAGGTGCGACCTATGTTGACATCTACAGCGCATTGCTTGACGAAAATGGCAAAACCGACACCGAATCTGTTATCGACAATTATCTTTACGGTCGCGGCTATGTGAAAGTGGCTAATGTTCTCGCTCAATATCTCGCCGAAGAAGGTGTTAATCCACTGTCAATGGAGGAATATGAAAAATATTATACCCTAAGGTCGGCCCGCAATTCACTATATAAAGCCATCGACAAAGCGGAATCGCTGACATTCGGAAACGCAACCGGCCAATATGCCGAATCGTGCAAAGACGCGCTATATACCGCTATCAGCCAAGCAAAAAAAGCGCTTAATGAATCGGTTGATGACATTAATGCAATTTCAGAGGCCGTCAAAGCTCTCAACGCAGCTTTAACCGGTGCGATGGAGTCAATAAACATGCCTTTTGCTTCCACTGAAGCCGAAGAACATCTTTACTCCATCTGCGCACCCCTTGTCAACGACTATTATTCATCGGCAGCGGGAGGCGTTCTAACAGGCACAAAATCGGGAGGTAATACCGCCGACTGTCTGTGGAAATTCATTGAACGGCCCGACGGCACATATAATATCGTAAACTACGCCAACGGACTTTACATTGGCACAGCGACATACAACAATCAGCTCACACTATCGGCTAAAGCACCAATAACAGGCTGGCGACTGAGCTATTCCAATACTACCGGAATGTACACGATCTACAACGGGATCTCATGCCAGTATAACCAGAGCGGAGCCAATAACAACGCGATTATCTGCAACTGGTACACGATTGGAAGTATGCCCGACCGTGATAATTCAGGCTGCCAGTTCACCATTACCGAATTTACCAGTGAAGTGGCCGAGCCTATGACTCTCACAACCGGTTGGCATGAGATACGGATAGCCAACGATCTTAACGGGTATGTATCGGCAGGGACCGACTATATCACCAATGCAGAGAATGAGTACCGACAGAACGCAACTAATTACTATGCGCTGAAATTCGCCGGTCGCGATGAATCACGTCCATCAGTCAACTACATCCACATCACCGTCAACGGTTCTACTTACATGTTTACAGGACTATGCGGACACGGGATACAGGAAAACTGCACATCGAGCCGTGAATCACTCCCTACACTCAATCCCGCATTGAGTGCAAATAATATCGAGCGCACATGGGCCATAGGAAAATGGAACGACTATTCTAACTCAGGCGATGAATCGCCATACGTAGGCAAATCATCAGGTAGTAACAACTACTTCTTCATCACTCCGGTCGATCAAAGCGTGCTTGACCGGTTTGATATCTATAAAGTAACTTTTACCGGTGTCACCCCGGCGGCTGAAGTTGGACTCGACCCCCGTATAGCACTCAACATCGATGCCAACCGTGGAATACGGAAAGTATATAACAACGGCACATTCTTCGTTGATAAAGGAACTACTCTCGCATACAGCGATTTTACTCCCGACACCCACAACAACATGTCGATGCCTGAAATCACGATTGACAAGTCATCGATGACAATAACCGTGGATTATACTACAGCTCATGACCCTAACTCATCGGTCGAGATTATCAAAACCGATGATAATCGCTCCTTGACTATGTATGATATGCAAGGACGCCAAGTTCTCTCTCCGACATCGCCCGGCATATATTTGATCGATGGCAAGAAAATAAAGCTCTGACTCAACCGGTTTTGAAAAATCGGCATGATTAAGTAACTTTGCATTACATATATTCACAACACCATTGATTAATGCAAAAGAAATTAATTTCAATATTTTCCTTTATTCTCACCGCTACTGTAACGGCATTAGGATGCACCAGCCTTATAGCAGGGAAAAATGCTACCGCTGATGGAAGCGTAATGATCACTTATGCCGCCGACAGTCATGTCAGATACGGCTTTCTTGACCATCAGCCGGCAGCCGATCATCCAAAAGGTGCGAAACGCAAGATTATAGAATGGACTTCCGATAAACCTCTCGGCGAGATTCCTGAAGTGCCACACACCTATGCCACAATCGGTAATATCAACGAACATGGACTTGCTATCTCGGAAAGCACATGGGGAGGGCGTAAAGAGTTGCAGAAGCCTAACGGTATTCTCGACTACGGTTCACTTATCTTCATTGCCCTTCAGAGAGCAAAGACTGCTCGTGAAGCAATTCTCGTGATAAGCGATCTTGTCGACCGCTACGGTTACGCATCGACCGGAGAGTCATTTTCGATTGCCGACGAAAACGAAGCATGGATCATGGAAATTATAGGGAAAGGTGAAAAAGAGAAAGGTGCCGTATGGGTTGCGATGAGAATTCCCGACGACTGTATCTCGGGACACGCCAATCATTCAAGGATTCACAAGTTTCCCCTTAACGACCGACGAAACTGCATGTATTCATCCGATGTAATATCATTTGCCCGTAAACATGGATACTTCGACGGCAAAGATGAAGATTTCAGCTTTTCGCTTGCATACGCCGACTACGATTATAGCAAACTTCGCGGTTGCGACAGCCGCATATGGGCATTCTATAACAAGTATGCCGACGGTATGGACGCCTACTTTCCGTGGGTAAACGAAGGGAAAGGAGATCCATTACCGTTATGGGTCAAACCAAATCGCAAACTCACAGCCGATGACATGAAGTGGATGATGCGTGATCATTTTGAAGGAACACCTTACGACATGACTACCGATATAGGAGCCGGTCCATTCAAAGTTCCTTATCGCTGGCGTCCGCTCACTTTCAAAGTCGATGGCGAGACATATACTCATGAGCGCGCGATAGCAACGCAGCAGACCGGTTACTCATTCGTTGCTGAGATCAACAGCAACCGTCCCGACTATATGAAAGGACTGATGTGGTTCGGAACCGATGATGCCAACACATGTGTATATCTGCCGGTATTCTGCACTGTAGCGCGCCCTCCGGTTCAGCTCGCCAAAGATAACGGTGACCTCTATAACATTTCTTGGACTTCAAATTTCTGGGTAAACAACTATGTTGCCAATCAAGCATATAACCGTTACTCACAAATGATTCCCGATATCCGCGAGGTGCAGAAATTACTTGAGGATTCCATTGCAGTGGATGTAAAAGTCGCTATAGAACAGATTCCGGAATTCGCCGATGAACAAACCGGCAAAGAACTTCTTCAGGATCTGGCCGACATCTGGGCCGAAAAAGCCACAGTGCGTTACAAAGAACTCGGCGACTATCTACTTGTGAAATTTCTCGACGGCAATATAAAAAAGCAAGATGAAAATGGTAATTTTATGAGAACACCGGTAGGCAAACCCGTTTCTCCCGACTTTGGAGGTTACGATGATACTTATTTCAGGTCAATCGTAAAAGAATCGGGCGACCGATTCAGGGTACTTACTCCTGCAATAAAACAGAAACAATAACTTTAAAATTTCAATAATGAAAAAACTGACACTATCACTTGCATTAGCTATCGCCGGCACAACAGGCGCATTCGCATGCACGAGCCTTATTGCCACAAAGGGTGCGACAGCAAATGCCGGAAACCTTATAACATACGCTGCTGACAGTCATACACTCTACGGCGAACTATATAATCAACC
The DNA here is from genome assembly GCA_964531905.1 of uncultured Bacteroides sp. Taxonomy (GTDB): domain Bacteria; phylum Bacteroidota; class Bacteroidia; order Bacteroidales; family Muribaculaceae; genus CAJUPY01. The sequence continues at coordinate 1,511 of CAZHHF010000057.1, read as the reverse complement.
GGCAGCTGACCATCCAAAAGGTTCGATGAGAAAGATCTACGACTGGGACACGAACAAATATCTCGGTGAAATTCCTGAGAAATCTCATACTTACGCAACGCTTGGTAACATGAACGAGCATGGACTGGCTATTGCCGAAAGTACATGGGGAGGTCGTGAGGAACTATGCGAGCCTAACGGTATAATAGACTACGGTTCACTGATTTATATTACGCTTCAACGTGCAAAGAGCGCTCGTGAGGCAATCATCATAATGACGAGTCTCGTTGATCGTTACGGATATGCATCGGGAGGGGAATCGTTCACTATCGCCGATCCTAAGGAAGTTTGGATCATGGAGATGATTGGAAAAGGTAAAGATGAAAAAGGAGCAGTGTGGGTGGTCCGTCTGGTTCCCGACGGCTATATCTCGGGACATGCCAATCACTCAAGAATCCATAAATTCCCTCTAAAAGATCCACAGACAACACTTTATTCAAAAGATGTGATCTCATTTGCCCGTAAAAAAGGTTATTTCGACGGTAAAGATGAAGATTTCGACTTCTCAAAAGCATACGCCGAAACTGATTTCAGCGCACTCCGCGGATGTGATGCCCGTGTATGGAGCTATTATAATAAGTTCTCCGACGATGCCGACCAATATCTGCCGTGGATCAACGAAGCTAAAGGTGAACCGGATAAGTTGATTTTCATACGTCATGGAGGGGTTGCCGAAGTTATATCTCATCA
>CAZHHF010000057.1:0-772 GCA_964531905.1 uncultured Bacteroides sp. | reverse complement strand
CGACCTCAAATGGATGATGCGCGACCACTTCGAGGATACTCCGTTTGACATGACTAAAGATCCGGGAGCAGGTCCGTTCAAGGTTCCCTACCGCTATCGTCCAATGTCATACGATGTTGATGGCAAAAATTACACCCATGAGCGCGCGATCGCAACACAGCAGACCGGCTTCTCATTCGTAGCCCAGTTGCGCGACAGTGTTCCCGATGCGATGAAAGGTATTCTATGGTTCGGAACCGATGATGCCAACACATGTGTTTACATGCCTATCTTATGCTGGACCGAAAAAGTACCAGAACAGTTAGGAAAGGGAGATCTTAACACACTCGATTGGAATTCCAATTTCTGGGTAAACAACTATGTTGCCAATCAGGCTTACAGCCGTTATAGCCGTATGATTCCCGACATACGTCGCGTTCAGTCACAACTTGAAAACGCAATGACAAATGAAGTTAAAGCACTCGAGGCGTCACCAGCTATGCAATCGCCCGAAACAGCTCGGGCAATCTCCCAGGAACTTGCCAACCGATGGGCGGCTAAAGCCACAAAGGATTACAAAGAACTTGGTGACTATCTGTTCGTGAAACATCTCGACGGTAACATAAAGAAAGAAGACGAGAACCACCACTTCCTCTACACTCCGGTAGGACTTGTACAAGCACCTGAATTCGGAGGGTATGATGATCCTGAATATTTCCGTGCGATTGTAAAGTATTCGGGGAAAGAAGTACTAACAAAAGAAATAAAATTTTAATATCCATATATCACCATG
>CAZHHF010000056.1:0-10907 GCA_964531905.1 uncultured Bacteroides sp. | reverse complement strand
CCCGCAGGATTCATTCATTGCAGGAAGGAGTTGTTTTTTTATGAATGTTTTTGAAGCGGTCAAGGAAAGCGTGACCACACGGCAGGCGGCAGAAATGTACGGGATTGCAGTCAGGAGGAACGGCATGGCGTGCTGCCCGTTCCATAAGGACAAAAATCCGAGCATGAAGCTGGATAAGAGGTTCCACTGCTTCGGATGCTTGGCAGACGGGGATGTGATCGATTTTGTGGCGCGTTTTTATGACCTGGGCTTAAAAGAAGCGGCGGAGAAGCTGGCGGCTGATTTCGGAATCCAGTATGACACAAAAGGGAAAGGCCCGCCGCAGAGGGCATCCGTCCGCAAAAAGATTTCAGATATTAAGAAAATAAGGAGTGCGCAGCAGCATTGTTTCCGTGTACTGTCGGATTACCATAGCCTGCTTGTCCAGTGGGCGGAGAAATACAGGCCGCGGCAGGACGGTGAAGAATGGCATCCGCTGTTTGTGGAGGCGCTGCAGAAGCGGGAATATGTCGGATATCTGCTGGACATCCTGCTGGACGGCACGGAAGAAGAAAAAGCCCTCCTGTTAGCGGAACACGGGAAGGAGGTCCGGCAGCGCAGCGGCTTACAAATGTTTCGTAGCCGCGATCGACTTCCTGCTGCATCCTTTTTAGCTGGAAGGCGTCCATAGGTTGCGTGATGCTGATGAAGTCGGCATTGGGGTTGGTTTTGACTGTTGACTGTGTGATTCCGATTTTGTCGGACATAAGCTGTTCGATACACGGGATCATTCCGAAAATTCCGATAGATCCGGTTAGGGTGGTAGGCTGCGCGTAAATGCGGTCGGCACAACATGAGATATAGTATCCGCCCGATGCGGCATAATCGCCCATCGAGACAAATAGCGGACGTCCGGTAGCTTTATACCGAGTGAGTGCTTCCCATATCTGCTCGGACGCGAATGCGCTTCCGCCACCGGAATTCACTCGCATTACGAGCGCTTTATTCTCTTTATCCTTGATTATTTCTTCGATCTGGTCGACCATGTCTGGTCCGACAATACCTTCGTCTCCCCGGTCGACTATGTCTCCTACGGCATAAAGGACTGCAATGTTATTTCCGGTAGATTCAGTATGGGGCATTGTTTCCGACGCGCAATATTGTGCAGGCGTTATCAGGCGAAGGTCAGCATCATTATCGAGTCCTGTTTTCTTTTTGAGAATCGATATTACTTCGTGGCGATAGGCGAGGTCAGTGGCGAGCCGGTTTACAGGATATAGTTCGGGATCCATCGCGTAGACGAGCGAGTCGGCCCACAGGTTTACAGTGTCGGTTGTTGTGGAGCGGTTGCTTGCGATCTCACCGGCGACAGCATCCCACATCTGACCGAGATACAATTCCTGTTGACGGCGATTGGCTTCGCTGATCTGTGACATGATGAAAGGCTCAACGGCACTCTTGTAGGTTCCTACTTTGATGACCTGTACTTTTACACCTGCTTTGTCGAGCAGATCTTTGAACAGGAATGTGTTTGTTGCGAGTCCGTGTATATCGATTGCTCCCACTGGATTGACGTAAAGTTCATCGGCTGCCGACGCTATAAAGTAATCACCCTGAGTGTAGCCATCGGCATAGGCTACTATCCATTTTCCCGATTCTTTGAAGCGGTCGAGTGCCTGAAGGATGTCGAGGCGTGTGGTCAGGCCGGCAAGTGATCCGTCGGCGTTGATGTAAATACCTTCGATACGGTCATCATCGGCAGCGGCTTCAATGGCTGCAGTAATGATGTTGAGCGCATAGTGTGGAATCATATTCCCTGAAAACTCCTCAACCAGGGATGATGCAACCTGACGCTCGTTGATCTCGCCGTTTAGGTCAATATAGAGTATCGAGTGTTTTTCAATATTAATAATTTCTGACCGGTTAATGTTTCCGGCAACTACCGCACCGATAACGCAAAGCAGGAAAAATAGCCCGACAGAGATCCATATTCCGGCGATAGTTCCAAGCAGTGATATAAAGAAGCGCTTCAGCATTTTTGGGAATTTCTATTATGTTGTGTAGTAGGGTGAAATATATACCGGTCACAAAGTTAAGTTAATTTGTTGGAGAGTGCAAGTTTTGTTAAAAAATAAAACTACAGCAATTTCGCGGGTAGTTTCATCAATATGAATCCCTGTATGGATGGAGAGGGATGTTAAAAATGGATAGTGACGAAAAAAATTTGATTATTAGTCAGTGTTGATAGAAATGGTTAACTTTGCGCCAATTTTTAAGAAAGATTATGAGTTCCTTATTGTCAAGACTGAAAGTGGTTGCTTCCGACAGAACGTTTCCTATCTTGCTGGCGCTCTGTTCGGTCCATTGTTTTAACGATTTGCTTCAGTCGGTTATAACTGCGGTTTATCCGATGCTGAAGTCTGATCTTGATCTGTCGTTCGGTCAGATCGGACTGATAACACTTGTTTATCAGATAGCTTCGTCAGTGTTTCAGCCGGTAGTAGGTCTTGCATTTGATAAGCGTCCGTTTGTGGGCAGTTTGCCTGCCGGCATGGCTGCTACTACTCTCGGAATCGTGTTGTTCGCTTATTCTTCAAGTATGGCTACGGTGCTGTTGGCGGTGTTTTTGGTTGGTGTGGGTTCTTCTACCCTTCATCCCGAGGCATCGAGAATAACATCTCTCGCGAGTCATGGTCGGCGTGGATTGGCGCAGTCGATATTTCAGGTTGGTGGTAATTTCGGAACTTCGGTAGGACCATTGCTCGTGGCATTGATTGTCGCTCCTAACGGCAGGCATTACATAGTTTGGTTCCTGATCGTTTCTGTACTGGCATTCATGGCTTTGCGTCCGGTGTGCCGTTGGTATAGCGGTTATCTCATGGACCGCAGATCCAAGCGGGTCAGTGGATTGGAGAAGCATGTGGCACGTCCGTTGTCGGGTCGCAGGACGGTATTTGTGATCGGAGTGCTGATGGTGCTGATATTCTCAAAGTATGTTTATATGGCGAGTCTGACCAACTATTACACGTTCTATCTTATAGATACGTTCGGTGTGTCGATAAAAATGTCGCAGATCTATCTGTTCGTGTTCCTGTTTGCAACAGCAGCAGGTACGCTTATAGGTGGGCCGGTAGGTGACCGTTACGGTCGTAAGCCGGTTATCTGGTTCTCGATTTTAGGTACTGCTCCGTTCAGTATGCTGATGCCTCATGTAGGTCTCGGTGCTACAGTAGTTCTGAGTTTCTGTGTCGGCTTCATGCTTTCATCGGCTTTCCCTGCGATCTTGCTTTACTCCCAGGAGTTGCTACCCAATAAGCTCGGCCTGGTGTCGGGTCTTTTCTTCGGATTTGCTTTCGGTATCGCAGGTGTGGCATCGGCAGTTTTAGGTGATTTTGCTGATATGTATGGTATCAGGGCGATCTATGACTGGTGTGGCTACATGCCTTTGCTCGGTTTTGTGGCCGTTCTGCTGCCCGACCTGAAGAAATACGGGTGCAGATAGGTTATTTCACTATAACTTTTTTGCAGATTGTTCCGATCCGTATAATAAGAAGCTGCCTAACTTTGGGTTAGACAGCTTCATTATGATAAAATGAATTTAGAATCAGGCTTATTATGTGTGAATTTTATTCATGAGGATGTTCTACGAATATCTCACACTATTTTATAGCCGCTTCGATTATTCTAAGTGGCAGGTTTTCAGTTGACAGATGCTGCCGATGCGGGGGCAACGTTTGTCATAGTGGGGAATTTAGCTTCCCAACCGAGTGCTGATGCTCCGAGAACGGCGGCATCGGCTTCCTTGAGTTCCGAGAGAAGGATTTTGACTTTTCCTTTCCAGATTGAAAGCATATTTTTCTCCATAGAGTTGCGGAGCGGTTTCAAAAGGAGTTCGCCGCTCTTGGCAAGTCCGCCGAAGAGGATGAATGCTTCAGGTGCTGAGAATGCAGTAAAGTTGGCTAATGCTGCTCCGAGGATCTCTCCGGTATATTCGAATACGTCTTTGGCAAGTTTGTCATCGGCGATAGCTGCGTCATAAACATCCTTAGATGTGATTTCATCAATGGGGATGTTGCGTAGAAGAGATGGTTCGGTTCTGATTTCGAGGAATTCACGGGCGGTGCGTGCTACTCCGGTGGCAGAGCAGTATGCTTCAAGACAGCCGGTGCGTCCGCAACCACACAGGCGTCCGTTGTTGTGTTTCACAACAACGTGTCCGAGTTCTCCGGCGAATCCGTCGTGTCCGTAAACGAGTTGTCCGTTGATAATGATTCCGCTTCCGACTCCTGTTCCGAGTGTAATCATGATGAAGTCCTTGAGTCCGCGTGCGGCACCGTAGGTCATCTCACCGATAGCAGCTGCATTTGCGTCGTTGGTGATAGCAACGGGTATTCCGAATTTATCGCTGACGAGTTGTGCCAATGGGATCGGTGTTGGCCAGGGGAGGTTTACTCCGTCTTCGATCATTCCGGTGAAATAGTTAGCGTTGGGTGCGCCGATTCCGATACCGTGAACTTTGTCGATTGCACCGTTAGCCTCCATAAGATGAGTGAGTTCGGTGTGGAGTTCGCTGATGTAGTCGTTGATATTATTGTGCTTTGCAGTCTTGATCGAAGAGCTTGCGATAACAACGCCACGGGCGTCAACGATTCCGAAAACAGTATTTGTTCCGCCGATATCAATACCGACAACGTAAGGTTTACTCATGATTGTAATAGGTTAAGTGTAAGAATTGTTATATTGTTTATCGCAAAGATAGCGCTTTTTTGGAAGTAATGTATGTTTTTTGTTGTATTTTTTAGCTTAGGCTCTTAGCGTAATATCTTTTTTTTACCGTTGACAATATAGAGACCTTTTGCCGGACAATTTATTTTTCGTCCGAGCATATCGAAAACATTACAGTCGGCGTCGTCAGCGATGATTTGATCAATAGATGAAAGTTCGTTTATCGGCACGATGCGAAAAAGGTAACTGTTGTAAAGGTCGAGATCGGCTTTGTATTCGATCATGTTTTCCCCTGGAATCCAGTATCGTGCGCCGTAATAGTTCATTGCTGAAAGTGTGTAACGGATAGAGTATAAGCCGTTCATTTCGGTTACGGCATAAGTGTTCCATGCGGGACCATAGCCGGTTGCTGATCCAACACGTCCTATCTCATCGAGGTGTTGGTTAGTAGCGACATTAGTGAATTTCACACATCCGGTTTCCGGTTCGATGCTTACGGTGAAGAGCTGCCGGTTGTCGGCCGGAGTTATGAGTTCTTTGAATTCGCCGGGCGTGCCTTTCCCTTTTTCGGTGAATGCGAGTCCTGAGTTGTTAAGGAGATAAACATCTTTTCCTACAATAGAGGGATGAACTTCGGTAGTCTCCTGGTTGACAGGAATAATTTCGAATATAAAGTTATCGTTATGATAATCGGTGGCAGTTCTTTTGTTGATTCTGCCGTCGGATGACTTCCAGAATGCTTTACCTGCCGATCCTCCGTTCTGGATTGCATAACGGTTCTCGAATCGGGTGATGGTGTAGGTGTGCCAGATATCCTCATAGGGATTGGTACCGAAATTGCCAAGTTCGTTAACATAGCGTTTGTCCCATTCGTTCTTGATGGAGTAGCGTTCGGTTTCGGGCTCAAGGGTGATAACCCACATCTGTCGTCCGGGATTCACATTGTCAATGTTGTCGAGAAGTGTAGGATTGTTGCTTCCGTTTACATTAGTGAGATATTTGTTATTCACCTTAATATAATATAGACCGTTCTCGAGAAGTTGAGCAGGGAAGAGGTCAGCGGGATATTCGGCACCGGATGCCTTGAACGATGTGATCAGTTGTGCAACAGTTTTCTTGATAAACGGTTCCATATATAGGGTAGCGGTATGCGGTGCGACTGATTGGATTGATCCGGCAAAATTGCGGCTGACAAGTCGTCCGGCCTGTTCGGTTGCGTTTTTATAATCGGTATATGCGTTTATAAAGTCAGTGGTGTTGCCATCGGCGAGTGCCGATGCCATAAGCATGACTTTTTGTCCTCTCAGTGACTGGTAGTCAAAGTGCTGGACGAATTCAAGAATTTCATCGATCATTTCGGATGTGCCTTCAAGTGAGAGAAGTTCTTCGGCCGATGATTTCATTTTTGTGAAATAAGCCGAGTAAGCTTCGATCGCTTCAGGTGTAAGCTCGCTGTATTTATCCTGAATTGCCTTGAAAGCGGGAGTTTCGCCGTAGAGTCGGAGTCCGTGGGCGCTGGGAGCGACATCAACGTTACTCAAGCAGAAGTCGCGGAAAGCTTCAGTGTGATCGGGCATCAGATATTTCATGGAGCGTTCCCATGCGTCATCGGCATTGTAGGCAACAGGATTCCATGCGTAGTCGGCAATGGAGTAGATCGCAACTTTAGATGCTTCGGCATATTGCATCGGGTTGGAGCAGAACGCGCTGACTTGATCGTAGATGTCGGTACCGTTATCTTTTACGGGACCCATCAGAAGATTATGCTGCCCGTAATCGTTGACGGGATAGTTCAGCCAGATAAACGGGGCGCGTCCTGTTTGTGAACGGAACCAGTCGCAGTCGTTTTTCTGAATCATGTCGACAACGGAGTTACCTGTCCACATTATTCTAATTTCCGGATAAAGTCCATTACCCATCGTTGAGAGATAGTTGCCCGATGACCATGCTTTATTATATTGAGTCGGGCATACGATCATAGGTTCTACATCGGGTTTCTTGTTGACGAATTCATCGGTGAGGAAATTGAGATAGCTTACCTGGGAATTCACACTTTCAGCCGATATATCATCAAAGAAAATTGAGAATGCCCGCACACCGAGGTTATACATCTGTTCGAATTTGGCGAGCGCTTTTTTTCGGTCGGAGTCGGAGGTGATGGAGTTGCTGGGGTGCATTGCCCACACGAACTTAACGTTATTCTCGGCTGCGTGCTTGACGAGTCGGGCGATTTTGTCGGCTTCGGCCTGAGGATAAGGATCGTACCAGCGACTGTGGTGGTAGGGATCGTCTTTAGGACCGTAGATGTATATGTTCATCTTGTTGGCTCCATAAAAGTCGAATTGACTTATACGGTTCTCGAAGCTCCACGGGTTTCCGTAGAACCCTTCAATGACTCCACGTACCGATGTCATGGGCCAATCGGTGACAGTGACCGACATTACTTCGGGTTGTGACACGACCTGAAGCAAGGATTGAATTCCGTAGTATGTGCCTGAGTCATCGCGGCCTGCGACAATTATTTTATCGGGTGTAACGTTCAGGTAATATCCTTCGGGTTGGTCAGGGATTTTATCAATCCATTGTTCAATAGCCTCATCGCCGGCTTTCCCTACAATAATTTCTACAGCTGCGTCGGCGCCTTTCTCGAAATTCTTGTCGAGCAGAGTCTGCACGGTAGCAGATGGCGTACCGGTTATGCGATAGTGTGTTCCGGAGCTATCGTAGGCTTTGGATCCCCACGTTATTTGTTGAGGGGTAGGTGATATGGTCACTGTTTGAGATCCGGCAGTAACAGTTGCAAATAGCAAAGATGCCGCAAGGATGAAATTTTTAACTAAAGTCATGGATATAACCTGTTTAATGTAAGTTGTTGAATTACAAAGATACGTTTAAAAATTCGTAAGTCAAAAAAAAAATAGACGGGTAATATGAAGAATATAAAGCGTACACACATTATTATATATATTATCAATACAGCAAGAGTGTGGTATTTTCAATGATTTTCGTTATTTTTGCATCGCGATGAAAGAAGTAGTTAAAATAGCTCTTATCGGACTTGGTCAACGCGGGCTTGCAACTTTGCGACGTTATTTAAGCATGGAGGGTGTGGAAATCGCCGGTATGTGTGATATAAATCAGGCTGCCGTAGATGAAGCAAAGGCTATCCATCCGTGTTGTGGTTTTGTTTCAACATCGTGTGAGGAGACTCTTGCGTTGTGTGATATAGACGTTGTATATGTATGTACAGACTGGGCCTCACATTCGGAGATTGCGATTGCGGCGATGCAGGCGGGTAAGAACGTGGCTGTGGAAGTGCCGGTGGCTCAAACAATAGCTGAAGGTCGCCGTATGCTTGAAGTATCGCGAAATACAGGTCGATGGTTCACAATGATGGAGAACTGCTGCTATGATCCGTTTGCATTATCAACATTGATGATGGCTAAGGCGGGAATACTTGGTGAGATAACGCATTGTGAAGGAGCCTATATCCATGATTTGAGAAATCTTTATTCCGACAAGTGGTACGGACAGGAGTCATCGCGTTGTGCTGGGAATCCATATCCGACGCACGGTATAGGTCCGATATGTCAGCTTCTCGGGATAGGTTGTACCGATAGGTTTACGCATCTGGTATCGGTGTCGGCAGGGTGTGGTATAAATTCAACGATATTGAAAACTGTTTCAGGACGTACGGTTCTGCTGCAATATGACGTTACCACTCCGCGGCCTTATAGCAGACTTCAGACTACTTGCGGTACCAGAGGGTATGCGAGTAAGTATCCTGTTCCGACCGTCCAGACCGATGGTGACAGGCTGTTGACAGGTGATGAACTGGAGAAATTTCTTGCAGATTACACTCATCCGTGGGTCAGACAATATGAAACAGATGCTCGCCGATCGGGTGTGGAGAATCTGATGAATTATATCATGGATCGACGTTTGATCGATTGTGTACGTAACGAAACATCCCCCGATATATCTCCGGAGGATGCAGTTTTATGGTCTTCTATTGCAGAATTGACCCATCTGTCGGTCACACAGGGTTCAGTGCCGGTAGAAGTTCCCGATTTCCATAGTGTGTAATAGCCTTTTTTGCTCGTAAACGGAAATAGGACTTGAATGTCCTGAAAGAAGGATGGTGTTGTCGGGTAAGGTCAATATTTTTTCGAAAATCGATTTTTCGAGTTCTCGGCGGTTCCCACCGGGGAATTCTGTCAGTCCCGGTGCGTGTTCATATAATGTGTCTCCGACAAATGCTACATTGTCATCAGGCGAATAATATGTTACCGATCCGGGTGTATGACCGGGTGTATGGATGACTTTGAGATAGAATCCTGAATTAGCTTTCAGGCGTATTATCTCATTATCGGATAATTCTTCGTAATGTGGCACAATAATGTCCGGGCCGGAGTTTGCACTCAGATTGAGAAACGGATCGGAGAGATATTGTGCATCGGAATGATATATATAGATAGGTACAGCAAGTTTCTCACTGAGTTGTTCGGCTGCTCCGATGTGATCGAAGTGTCCGTGCGTCAGCAGTATTTTTTTCGATATGCCATCGGTTGCTGACAACAGTATCGTAAATCAAACCGGCTTGCGCGCCAGGATCGATAATGAATCCGGAACCGGTGGCGTCATCAATATAAAAATAACAATTTTCGGCAAATACACCTTTTACGGTAAGAAGTCGTATCATGTGCAATTCTCCTATATATATATTATAATAGCTGACATCCGTCGGGACCACACGAGTGGGGCCGTTCGGCAGGTTGCTGTGCGGATTTCTGCTCCTGTTTCTTTAATTCACGCTGGAGTGCAGACTTGAATCCGTCGATTGTCATTGCTCCCGGAACTGCGAAGTCGCCATTAAACATGACATATGGGACACCACGGACTCCGCGCATGGCTGCTTCGCGTTCGTCGAAACGAACTTCATCGTCGTACCGGTCGGATTCGAGTACGGCTTTTACTTCATCGCTGTTCATCCCGACCGATTGTGCAACGTCGGTAAGAACATGATGATCGGCCAAAATCAGATTCTTGGTGAAGTATGCGTCGAAGAGTGCTTTGTTAAGGCGATCAACTGTGGCCCGGTCATATTTGTCCTCGGCAAGTTTCATAAGCCTATGGGCATCGCGGGTGTTGGAGTACTGCGTGGTCTTATAGCGGAAGTCGATTCCGAGTTCGCGACCCAGCTCAGAAATCTGCTCAATCTGTTTCTCCGCTTCATTGAGCGGCAGACGATATTTCATTGCGAATCGTTGTGGGGTAGTTGTAGTGACTTCTTTCGGAGCTGTTGGATCAAGTTCAAAAGCCTTGAAATTGATTTGAACACTGCCTTCAATGCCGAGCTGTTCAATCGCTTTTTGTAAACGAGTTTCGCCAATGTAGCAATAAGGGCAAGCGAAATCGCTCCAGATAGTAAGTGTCATCATAGTATTATTCCTTTCTTATTCGATTTAATATGTTTATGAATGTATTAAGTTCTTCATCGGAAAACATCTCAGTTAGTGCCTTATGTCGTTTTTCGGCAATATACATAATGTCTGCTTTTATGTTAAGTGCTGTTGACGTTAGATAAACTTGACAGCATTTATGGCTTAATGTCTCGGTTTTTACAAATCCTTTATTAACCAAAGAGGATACAGAGCGGCTGACGGTAGCCTTGTCTTTGCAGATGGCTGACGCTATGTCGCATTGCTGCATACCGTCGCGGGTGTATAGAATTCGTAAAATTAGATATTCCGGGACAGTAATGTCTAACTTTGATTGCGATAATTCCTCGGCAAGATGATTCACAAGTGTGAAATAGGCATTGCCGAGAAGGCATCCGAGGTTAGGCATTTGATATATGGTATATTCTTTGGTCATAGTGATAAATAAACAAACTAAGTATTAAAATGGTTGACTGTGCAACTATTTTGGACTGTTTGTTTCTTATATTTATTACCTTTGTGTAATTAAAAGAAAAGGAGAATTGAATTATGCCGATGTGGAATCCGTGGCATGGTTGCCATAAGATAAGCGCAGGGTGTAAGCATTGTTACGTGTACCGTGAGGATGCGGCTTTCGGTGCGTCGAATCCAACGAGCAATGTCAGAATAACGGCCTCGTTCAATCTGCCGTTAAGACTTGATCGTAGTAAAAATTGGAAGTTTCCTTCGGGAACAGAATTCGCATTATGTTTCACATCGGAT
>CAZHHF010000055.1:0-11098 GCA_964531905.1 uncultured Bacteroides sp. | reverse complement strand
GCTATCACCGGATAGTCGCCTGATCGCGGAGCAGGCGGAAATTTCAGGTTAAGATGGGATGTGTCAACTTCATCTACTTCGATACGCTCGATCTTAGCCAACTGTTTTATACGGCTCTGTACCTGAACGGCTTTTGTTGCCTTATATCGGAAGCGTTCGATAAAATCCTCGGTTTCCTGAATCTGTTTCTGTTGGTTCTGATAGGCTCGCATCTGCTGCTCAATACGTTCTTTCCGAAGTTCAACGAACTTGGAATAGTTGACCGAATAATCGTAGATCTTACCCATTGTTATTTCGATCGTACGGTTAGTGACATTATCGATGAACGCACGGTCGTGGCTCACAAGAACAACGGCATCGGCTTTGGTTATCAGGAAGTTTTCAAGCCATTGAATAGATTCAATGTCGAGATGATTGGTAGGTTCGTCAAGCAGAAGAACATCGGGACGCCGCAGCAGAAGTTTGGCGAGTTCGATTCTCATTCGCCATCCTCCGCTAAATTCAGATGTGGGTCGAGAAAAATCGCTACGATTGAATCCGAGACCGATAAGCGTCTTCTCCATCTCAGCCTCGCAGTTCTCGCTTTCTTCCATAGCGAGTCGCTCGGTAAGCGTTGACATACGGTCGATCAGTTCATGATACTCAGCTGATTCATAGTCGGTGCGTTCAAGCAGCTGAGCATTGAGGGAGTCAAGGTCCTGACGCATTCGGTCGATATGAGCGAAGGCCTGTTTTACTTCTTCGGCGACCGTAAGCGTATCGCTAAGCACCATTTGCTGAGGCAGGTAGCCGATAGTCACATCGTTGGGAACCGCTACAGTTCCTGATGTAGGCTTCTGCAACCCCGCAATGATCTTCAACATAGTGGATTTTCCCGCGCCATTCTTTCCGACGAGGGCGATGCGATCTTTTTTATTTATAACGTAATTTATGTTGTCAAACAGCGATTTAGCACTAAATTCAACAGACAAATTATTTATTGATATCATGAAAACCTAAAGGAACTTTCCAGTTTATGTTTAGTCTTTTATTAAATTGCAAATATAATAAAAATCACAATACCAAACAACAAAAGCTGCCAGAACACGATCTTATTCAAGTGGCCTGACAGTCTGCTTTTTTTTTAAATTTTCAATAGGTCGGAAAGTTCTTCTTTATCAGGATTTACCGCAACTATACGACCTACCGGGTCAATAACAAATGTTTTTAATCCTTTATCAAGTCCATAGGCACGTTTAATCATCGTTGCCGAATTGCCTGATACATAAAACTGCGAGGCGTCATCCATATTATCTCGACGGACTATCTCATTAAAAAGACGCTCGCTGCGGTCGAAATTAACCGCCATCACACGTACTTGTTCTTCTTTCTGTGAATCAGTCTCATATAACGACTTTACCAACGCGGTTACCTCATTACATCGGATGCGTGATTCAGCATCGGATGATGACCAAAATGAGAGTATCACGTACTTTCCACGGCTGTCATCAAGTCCAATCGGAGTGTTATCTTTTTCAACAATGACAGAAGGTGCTATGGAACCGACCAACGGCGCTATACCTCCCTGAAATGCCGAGGAAAACAGAAGAAGAACCATGATGCTCATAATGAGCATAATTGTTTTCTTCATTTGATTTGTTTAGAATATAATACATTGAATCTATGAGTTGCGACCCGCGCAACCTACACCTCAAAAATATCATTACGAATTTATAATATGAGGAATGGATTCTGCCGATTTTCGGCAATAAGGCATCTCTATGCCTTTTCAACTGATTTAATTAAAAACTGTGCAAAGATAGTCATTTTTTACCAAATAGCCAAGCCGAACGATACTGCAATTTAACTTTTAGAAAGATCAACTCCTTGAAACTCAGTATTCATGCGACTTTCACAGATACATTAAACATTGTTAAAGATGCGGCACATAGCGAGCATCGATCAATGCTGACTGAGAATTATAGAAATCAGGAGAGAGCATATCGGCGAGCGATTTATCGGGATTATGAGTGAGGTAGGATTTAATAATCTGATATCCGATATAACGCCCTGCCATTCCAGGCAAGGAAGCACTTATAATACCGGTCGCAGGCGCAGGATTCATCAGGCGCGCTGCATCCATAGGATCATTGGAATACAACAGCTTCCGCTCAATCAAAGTCTGCCATATACGGGATTCATTTGTCGATACCATTTTCAGCTGATCGTCGTCATACCCCAAAAGCATTCCAACTGTCACTTCAGGTACAACCTCGGTCACAGCATTAAGTAATGCTCCTTCATAAAGCATACGGCTGAGAACGGTAGATTCTTCATCGGGAAGATAGGGATATGCCAGTGAAAGAGCAGCTTCGGCGATTTCAACCGGGATCATGGATTTATTCTTTCTGTACAAAGAGTAGCTATCGAATGAAGAGTATCCCGGATAATCACTGCCAAGATAATGGTTAAGGCCAAGCAAGATAATCGAATCGGATACAATAACGGATTGCCTATAAGGTGTAACAATACCATATATATCAGCAATCTTCACCTTAGGAAAAGATTCATGCAGCCGATCAATCACCGTTGCAAGAACCATCTCGACAGAATCGAGTTCACCAAGACGACTTTCAATGTCGGGTTGAAATACAGTAATCAACCGTGACTGAGAATATTCTTCGAAATCGGTGACAGGACTCCCCGACTCTTTTAAAAGCTCAAGCAACAGCTCAGTACCGCGGGCCAAAGAATCAGGCTGCTCCTCCGATGCTTTATAGTCACGTGCGACCCTGTCAAGACGGACAATCTTAAACGGCGATTCTGCCGATAAAGATCTATCCTCTCCCGATCGACATGAGAAAACGGTAATACACCAGAACAGTGAAATAAAAATTTTGATAAATATCTTCATATCAATTATGAAACGACTTCAGATAGGTTTTGATTTTATCTCAAATAAAAAATTTAGTTTTTTTCACATTTAAAATTCTATTTATGGCCTAAACGTCTCTGTTTATCGCTCCAAAAGACGAAAATAAATTAGGATGACCGATAGTTGTAATGTTTTTCTTAAATTTGCAGAATAATATTCCATCAGACAAGTGACAGGACTCACCAAACATATTAAAGCTACGCTATTATTACTTTTATTAATGATAATTCCTACCGGATTGTCGGCACGGGATTTTATAGTTGTAATAGACCCCGGTCACGGAGGAAAAGATATTGGTGCAGCCGGAAAAATCACAAATGAAAAGACAATAAATCTTGCCGTTGCAAAGCTTTTAAGCGATAAAATCAAAGATCAGTTCGATGATGTCAAGATTGTTTTCACCCGCGATGATGATACTTTCGTATCACTTAAAGACCGTGCAGCGATAGCAAACAAAGCCGGAGGGGATCTATTCATCTCCATTCACGTGAACTCGGTGGACAAACGTAACCGCAACAGATCAAAGATACAAGGTGCAAGCGTCTATACTCTGGGATTGCATAAATCGGCTGATAACCTCGAGGTTGCTAAACGTGAAAATTCAGTAATGGCTCTTGAGGACGATTACACAACCACTTACGAAGGGTTCAACCCCGAATCGGCGGAGAGTTATATAATATTCGAGCTGTCACAGGATAAAAATATGGAACAGAGTGTTTCCTTCGCACAAAAGATTCAGGCTCAGCTCATTTCTACAGCCGGACGTGACAATCGAGGAGTAAGGCAAGCCGGGTTTTATGGGCGACCAGCATGCCATCGGTATTGATCGAACTCGATTTCATCTGTAATCCTGAACAAGAAAAATATCTCGCATCAAAGAAAGGCCAGGAAGAAATGGCTGATGCTATCTACAATGCGTTTGCCGAATATAAAAACGCATCGGTAAACCGTCCGTTGGAAAACTCGTTGGAGTTACAAAATATCGAAACCAGCGATGCGATCATTTATAAAGTTCAGATTCTAACATCTTCAAAGCTCTTATCATCAAATTCAGCTGAACTCAAGGGATTAAAAGATGTTTCTTATTATAAGGAGCATGGACTCTACAAGTACACGATCGGTGTCCATAAAGATAATGAAACAGCCGAAAAGCATCGGCACAGTATAGAAAATCTATTCCCGGCTGCATTTATTATAAAGACTAAAAACGGACAACGAATCAAATAATCAACTGATAATTTTACTGAACATCCATAAAGAAACAAATATATAATTATGAAAAAAAAGGAAATCTTAATAGGTTTATGCGTCATTCTGGCACTCTGTTTTCTTTTCTTTGGAATTGATTACTTAAAAGGTATAAACGTCTTTAAGCCGTCAAATTATTACCTTGTATCATATACAAATGTCAAGGGACTCGCCGTCTCAGCTCCAGTAACAGTAAATGGCTTCAAAGTCGGTCAGGTGCGGTCTATTGAATATGAATATAACAACCCGGGGCATATTCTTGTAGAGCTTAGCCTGAACAAGGAACTTAAAGTTCCCGTAAATTCCAAAGCCATTATCGAAAGTGACATGCTCGGTACGGCCACTATCGTGCTACAGATGGCACCTAATAATGATTTCCACTCAGTAGGTTCTCATCTTATTGGAGAAACTTCGTCAGGAATGATGGATAACATTTCAGAAAATCTGATGCCGGCTGTAGCACAGATATTTCCAAAAGTTGACTCGCTTCTCACAGCGCTCAACACATTAGTATCAGATCCGGCTCTGGCTGCTTCTGTAAAACGTCTGGACGCAATTTCCGCTAATCTCGATGCGACTATGCGCCAGCTTAATAAATCAGTAAACCGATTGCCGGCAGTAATGGGAAACGTTGAAACCACTACTGCTAATATAAGCAACCTGTCGGGATCGCTCGCTGAACTTTCAGGTAACCTGAAGGAACTCCCTATCGATTCTACATTCAATAACATCAGCACTCTCTCGGCCAATCTTGCAAAAATGTCGGAAGATCTTAATAATCCTAACTCAACCTTAGGACTTATGATGCATGATCCGGCGTTATACAATAATCTCAACTCCACCGTCAACAGCCTCGACTCACTGTTCATTGACATCAAAAAGAACCCCAAAAGATATATCAGTATAAAATTGCTTTAATTATTCAGAAGCAAAAACTTATAAGCCGGTATCTGTTCATCTCCCTAAAAAACAGATACCGGTTTCCATTATCTCACTCATTAACATTTGTAACATGTTGTTTAGACTCATTCTAAATAGACTCTCAAACGGCAATCTCTTTGCAATGTGTTGTAATGAGTCTAAAAACATAAGATTCAGAATAAAGTAAAATCGTCCGTACCATTCAACCTCTTATCACCCACACAACTAACTCCCTTAATATCAGAGCAATATAATACACAAAGAAGGCATAATATATCCGTCAAACTTTAAGAACGTATAACTAACTGACATACAGTACAGTTGCATCATATTTGATTTTTCCAAAAAAAAAAGCAATTGTTTATAACTTTTTTTTTTTTGAATTTTGCATTGGAAAAAAAGATAGAAACTTAATAAATGAATAAAACCCACATACAATTGTGGGAGGAATGTCTACAGATAATAAAAGACAATCTCTCTCCTGAGCAGTTCAAATCCTGGTTTGAACCAATCAACTCATTGGGATTTGAAAACGGACAACTGACTCTTGAAGTTCCTTCATCTTATTTTGTAGAGCATCTCGAGGAACGTTATCTTAAAATTCTCGGACCGGTTCTGAAAAGAATTTACGGACCGGGTATAAAATTGTTCTACCGTTACAACCAGATCGGCAATGAACCGACAACTGCGGTAGAGATCAGAAGCGAGAATCCGTCACAAGCCATCAAACCAGGCCTTCCACCGGCTAATCCGTTTGATGTTCAGGTAGAACCTAATATTGATTCGCAGTTAAATCCGCGCTACACATTCGAGAACTACTGCGGCAGCATGTGCAATAAGGTTGCACGTTCAATCGGAGAGACAATCGGCGACGATCCTACATGCAAAACTTTCAATCCGCTTTTTATCATCGGTCCGTCGGGAGTGGGTAAAACCCATCTTATGCACGCCATTGGTATCCGACTCAAAGAACGCCAACCGTCATTGAGGGTTCTGTATGTCACAGCACGACTTTTCGAGAGCCAGTATACCGTTGCCGCACACAATGGGAAAATCAACGATTTCATTAATTTCTATCAGAGCATTGATACTCTTATAATCGATGATATTCAGGATCTGATCGGAAAAGAAAAAACTCAGAACGCGTTTTTCCATATATTCAATCATCTGCACCTCAACAACAAGCAGATTATCATGTCGAGCGACTGCCCACAGTCTCAAATGAAAGGACTCCCCGAGCGAATGATAACCCGTTTCAAATGGGGAATGACAGTTAAGCTTGACCGTCCCGATCTTGAACTGCGACGCGAAGTTCTGAACCTGAAAGCGCAGCAGGAAGGACTCTCAATCGATAACGACGTGCTTGATTTCATTGCCGAGAACGTAACCGGCAGCATCCGTGAGATAGAAGGCGTGATGGTATCCCTGATAGCCCATGCGACCATTCTTAACCTCAATATTACGATTGATCTTGCACGCAGCGTTATCTCCAACGCGGTAAAAGTAAATCAACGCCAGATCAATTTCGAAATGGTTACCCAGGGTGTCAGCACATATTATAATGTGGATCCCGATCAGATTTTCACCAAGTCACGTAAACGTGAGATATCCGATGCACGACAAATGGTGATGTATATGGCTAAAAAGCATGTTAAAATGCCACTGACAGCCATCGGCACACGCTTGTCGCGTACGCATGCCACCGTGCTTTACGCATGTAAGAATATCGAAGAAAGACTCCCGTTTGAAAAACAGTTACAGGAAGATGTTTCGGCTATAGAAAAAATCTTCACTACTGTTAAAGCCGACTGATAGATCAGCAGAATGATCAATGATGCAACTGAGTGCCTCAAACGGCACTTCGGATACTCTTCGTTCCGACCGGGACAATCGGAAGTTATTGAGAGTGCCATCAATCGACGTGACTCCTTAGTAATAATGCCCACCGGTGGAGGAAAATCCATCTGTTATCAGATTCCCGCATTGCTGCAACAAGGGTGTGCTATTGTAGTCTCCCCTCTTATAGCACTGATGATCGATCAGGTCGAATCATTGAAATCCAACGGCATTTCGGTTGCATCGGTGAATTCATTCAACACTGAGGATGTTAACCGTCAGAATATAAACGATGCTTATAACGGCCGTATAAAACTGCTATATATATCGCCCGAAAAACTTGTCTCAGAAATTGAACAGTGGAGCGATTCTTTCAACATAAGTCTATTCGCTATAGATGAAGCTCACTTCATTTCGCAATGGGGATATGACTTCCGCCCTGTATATACATGACTCTCTAAAATACGCGAATTTTACCCTAAGGTCCCGATAATGGCACTGACGGCGACTGCCGACCGTCTTACACGGGATGACATAAGTAATCAGCTTAAATTGCGCGATCCTTATGTGTACATAGGTTCATTTGACCGACCCAATATCTCGCTTACCGTTCAACCCGATCCGGGTAAGAAGAAACGTATCGATGCAGTTCGTCGGCTTGTTGAACGCTATCCCAACGACTGCGGCATCTTGTATTGCATGACTCGCAAAGCGACCGAAGATATGGCTGAAACGCTCACCCGCTTCGGAATATCGACAGCCTGTTATCATGCAGGAATGAAGACCGAAGAACGATTTGAGGCGCAACAGATGTTTCTCAACGGTGAGGTCAATGTGATCTGCGCGACAATAGCTTTCGGAATGGGTATCGACAAGAGTAACATCCGGTGGATCGTACACAACAATCTACCCGCCAATATTGAAAGTTACTATCAGGAGATAGGTCGTGCAGGGAGAGACGGTCTACCTGCCGAGGCACTTATGTTCTACAACTACGGCGATATAATTACCAGGCAGGCACTGATAAGCGAGAACTATAATTCAGCCGTTTTTCAGGAAAAGCTCGACAGAATCAAGCAATATGCGGAATCCACAGTGTGCCGTCGCCGTAATCTTTTAAGCTATTTCAATGAAGAGATGACCTGTGACTGCGGCAACTGCGACGTATGCCGTAATCCGCCCGTTAGAACCGATGGTACTATTGCGGCTCAAAAAGCCATGAGTGCTATAATCCGCACGGAATCATCAGTCGCTATCGGAACACTCATCGATATACTCCGGGGATCATTAAAAGAAGATATTGTAAATCATAATTTCCATACAATAAAGACTTTCGGGGCCGGTAGAGAGTATGATGCCGCAACATGGCGACATCTCATATCGCAGATGATTGAACTCGGATTGATCGATATCGCCTACGACAACCACAATCATCTATCGGTAACCTCCTACGGTAAAAAAGTGCTGTTCAATCAGGAGACCATACATTTAACGATGTTCAATCCCAACATCAAACTCTATCCTACCCAAAAGAATAATCTTATAAAAACTCCAACCGATCCTAAAGAACAATTACTTGAGCAGCTGAAGAAAATACGCCACCGAATTTCGATAGAAGAACGCATTCCCGATTATATTGTTCTAAGCGACGTATCATTACTCGATATGGCATCGAAACGGCCTACCGACATAGAATCGTTCCGTCAGATTGACGGTGTTGGAGAGCTTAAAGCAGTAAAATACTGGCGCAAATTCGTCCATGCCATCAGACGCTTTGAAGGTCTTAAATCAAGAGTAGAAGGAGCAACTTACCATGAGACGCTGCTGCTTCACAACAGCAACAGACGTCCCACAGATATAGCAAAAATACGCAACCTCAAACTCACTACAATCTATTCGCACCTCGCCTATCTCATAAAGGAGGAACTGATAGCTGATTACGAGCGGCTCATCACGCCTACTCAATATAACCGTATTATATCGGTACATCAGCAATATCCCGACACATGGCGCGAAATACTCGAGGAAGAAGTTCCATCGGGATTATGGACCGTTGCATTTGCGATCAGCGAACGCGGAGGAATGTAATTATTCCAGCCCCCGGTTCACTTCCCGATATTGAACCCCTGTTTATTAATGAGATCAAGATAAACCTTAGAGAAATACTCATTGTTGGCACGTGTATAACGAACATCAGTAAATACCTGAGCCAACGTTTCTTTTCCATTCTCTTTAATAAACTTTTTACTATCGGGCAGATTTTCCTTTTCGGCATATATCGCATCAATATCTTCAGACGAATAAAGATGATATTTCTCTTTGTGGAGGAATCCCGAGGGTGCTATTCTATCAGATGGGTCAGCCGGTTGCGAAGGATATCCAACGCTGAGAGTTATAACCGGAACAACGAGTTCGGGCAGTTCAAGTATCTCGGCTATTTCAGCTGCGTTATAGGTAGTGGTTCCAAGATAACAGCATCCCAGTCCCGAGAGTTCCGCTAAAGTATTGAATTGCTGTGCAAGGAGTGCCGTATCAAGTAAAGCAGCCATAAACGACTGGAAATTATCATATCCGGGATCGGCCTTCCGCTCACGGCACCATTGAGAAAAACGGTTATAGTCGGCACAGAAAGTCAACAGAACCGAACATGACATCACTGACGGCTGATTGAAATGAGAAGGTGCAAGCTTCTTTTTCATCTCTTCATCACGAGTCACGATCACACTATAAAGCTGCATGTTACCGGTCGTAGGGGCATGTGAAGCTTTTCTGAACAAATCATCAAGCATTTCATCTGTCACCTGTCGTTCGGTATAATTCCTCACCGTAGCACGATTTTCCCAGTATTTGTTGATATCCATAATTTAATCATTAATTATCAGTTTAACACTCTTTTTCCGACAATTCAAGCCATCTCAGTTCTTTTTCATCTATAAGCGACTTCAATTCATCGTATCTTTTCGCTTTCATAGCGATATCATCTACCTGACTTCCTGAGTTGAACAACGCTTCAAGTGAATCCTTTTCAGCATTAAGTTCTTCCAGTTCCTTGTTTAGGGCCTCGAATTCCTTTCTCTCCTTGAAAGTCATCCTCGGAGCTTTCTCAGTTTTAATTTTCTCCTTAGCCGGCTCACTTTTAATTTCTTCTTTAGGTTTTGCATTTTCAGCCGACCATTCACGGAACTCGGTATAACTGCCGGGGAAATCCTTGACAACACCTTCACCTTCAAACACAAACAGGTGATCTACAATCAGGTCGAGAAAAAAGCGGTCGTGACTGATCACGATAACGCAACCTTTGAACGAAGTAAGGTATTCTTCCAATATTCCAAGAGTAACGATATCAAGATCGTTGGTCGGCTCATCGAGAATAAGAAAATTAGGCGACTTCATAAGTACCGATGCAAGATGCAGACGCGCACGTTCGCCACCACTCAGAGTGTGGATATACTTCTGCTGATCGGCAACTGAAAAAAGAAACCGCTGAAGAAACTGCATCGGAGCGATATGCTGTCCCTCGTTATAGACAATATCCTCAGCAAGCTCGGTAATCGCATCTATCACACGCTTATTCTCGTCGAAAGATATACCGTCCTGACTGTAATACCCGAATCGAACTGTCTCTCCTACATCCCAGCATCCGTTATCGGGCGCTATAAGTCCCTGGAGCATCTTTATGAAAGTCGATTTACCGACACCGTTCTCCCCTATTATTCCAAGCTTCTCATATCGTGAGAACACGTAGTTGAAATCATCAAGTATCACCTTGTCGCCGAAACGTTTCGACACATTCTTCGCTTCAAATATCTTGGAACCGATATAACTTGACTTAACATCAAGATTAATATTCTTTTCCGACATATTGACTTGTGAACGATTCTTGAGGTCATGGTAAGCATCGATTCGGAACTTAGCCTTACCAGCACGAGCCTGCGGCTGACGGTTCATCCACTCCTGCTCGCGCCGTAAAGTGTTCTTTACTTTAGCCAGTTCCGCGCCCATCGCTTCAATACGTTCCTGTCTACGGCGAAGATAGTAATCATAATTGCCATCGTAGGAATACAGAGATGTTCGGTCAAGCTCGATTATTTTATTGCACACACGGTCAAGAAAATATCTGTCGTGGGTGACCATCAGCAATGTGGCTCTCGATCGCGAAAGATAGTTTTCAAGCCATTC